>JAKPQU010000625.1 GCA_029555925.1 Bacillota bacterium | reverse complement strand
TGTATTCAGGCTTGATTACGCCTATCCTGTAATTACTTATAATTATCAGAGATTAGTACCTGATATATTATCACCGGTAAAAGGTGTATATCTTGCTACAAGGGCTCAGATTTACCCGGAGGAAATAAGTATTAATTCCTGTATCGGTCTGGCGAATAAAGTTATAGAGAGGTTTATTTCAGAAGGTAATTCTAAATGATAACGTTCCTTCCTCATATATTTTCATGGTGGGTCATACTGTTTTATCTTGGTTTAATAAGCTTTCCCTGTCTCTTTGTTTTATTCAGAAGACATGACGGAAGAGGCATATTTTTTACTAAAATATGTTCTTTAATGGCTGTTACTTATCTTTCCTGGATTACAGGAAGATTCCACGTCATGACCTTTAATAAAATTAATCTGTTTTTCCTTACTACTATTATTCTTGTCCTTTCTTTATACATGTTTTACAGAAACAGTAAAGACATAGTGACATGGGTAATGGAACACTGGAGACTTCTACTTCTGACAGAAATTGTTTTTTTTCTTGTCTTTCTTTTCTTTTCTACCATAAGGATTTACAATTCCTCTATAATAGGTGAAGAGAAATTTATGGATCTTGCATTTCTTAACAGTATTTCTCGAACGTCTTTTTTCCCTCCCCCTGATCCGTGGATGAATGGTTTTCATATTAATTACTATTACCTTGGCTATCTTATGAATGGCATTATCATCAAGATGATATCTGTAGATATCCCCGTGGGGTACAATCTGGCTTTATGTTCTACAATGGCTCTTACGTTTCTGGCCTGCTGGGGGGTTGTATACGGCATTACGAAAAACCATGGTGCCGGTATTTTTTCCTCTATCCTGCTGGTAATATCAGGCAATTATGATGGATTTATTCAGGTTGTACGGTTACATGGTTTCAATGGTTTTGATTTTTTTAGAAGTTCCCGTATTATTCCGAATACTATAAATGAATTTCCTTTTTTTAGTTTTATCCTTGGAGATTTGCATCCTCATTATACAAGTCTGCCTGTGTTTATATTTGCCCTGTCTGTATGTTTATTATGGCCCTGTGAGGTTTTTTCGGAAGAGAATTCTATTTATCACAGACTGATTTTTATGTTTTTTACTTCTTTTTCCACCGGTTTTTTATTTGCTTCCAATTTCTGGAATGTGCCTACATGCTTTTTTATTATATGCCTTTCTTTTCTTTTCCATAATATGGTTAATGAGAAATATAACGATAAAGTAATACTATTTATAGCCGGTTCGGTAGTCTTTTCTATAGTATTATTTATTCCATTTTTCATTGATTTTCATTCCCCGACCAGGATAATTATAAAAATAGTTTCTTCCGGGCAGAGAACCTTTATGTATCATTTCTTTATATGCTTTTTTATGTTTATCTTTATATTTATTTCTCCGTTATATTTAATTCTTAAAGATAAATTCCAAAAACTTAAAGAAAGCCAACAAATGGTATGGGTTTACGGAATTTCATCTATAGCAATAATTTTATATTGTATATTTCAGACAGGCACCGTCATGTTTTTAATACTTTTCGCTGTTTCTGTCTTTGCTGTAATTAAATTGGACAGTAATAAAAATATATGGTTATGGTCATTATGGTTTGCCGGTTTTTTCATTCTTATTTGCTGTGAGCTTTTTTATCTTCATGATAATTACGGCCATCCCTATGAAAGAATGAATACGGTATTTAAATTTCATTATCAGATACTGGTTTTGTTTTCCATTGCTTCAGGAGGAATCATCCATTTGATGAAAGAAAGAAAGGCTCCGGTAGTTTTCTGGTTATTACTCGGTCTATTTTTTATTCCTACTTTATGTTACCCCTGTGCTTCTTCTTATGTAAAACCTGACTGGTCAAGGGCTGAACTCAACGGTATGAAGAGTTATATGGAACGGGAACATAAGTCAGATTTTGCGGCAATAACATGGCTGAATGAACATTATTCGTCTTTGCCGAAAGATTCTGTAATACTTGAAGCAACAAAGGACGCCTATTCTTATTACAGCAGAGTGTCTACCAATACGGGTATTCCTGCAGTTCTTGGCTGGGGTAATCATGAATTTGTATGGAGGGGAGACTGGGCTACTGTTCAGAAACGTCAGGAAGATGTAAAATTATTGTATGAAACACAGGATCTTAATAAAGCAATGGAATTAATTAATAAATACGGAGTTTCTATAGTTTACTGGGGAGAGCTGGAAAAAAGTACCTACTCCGCAGAAGGATTGCCTAAATTTTATAATATAATGAATGTGATTTACGATAAAGACGGCACGGTGATATTTCAAAGAAAATGATTCTTATTACCGTATATAATCTGCGCGTCACGCGTCACGCGTCACGATAACAAAGGTGATGTATTATGTGGCGAATAGATTTTCATGTTCATAGCTGTTATTCAAAAGATTCTGCTATGAGTCACGAAGAAATAATAAAATGCTGTAAAGACAGAGGTTTAAATTGTATTGCTTTGACGGATCATAATGAGCTAGACGGAGCTCTGGAAATGGAAAAATCAGGTCTCTTCAGGGTCATAGCAGGAGAAGAAATTAAAACAGCAGATGGTGAGATTATAGGACTTTTTTTAAAAGAGAAAATAAGAGGAGGTCTTACGCCAGAAGAAACTGTAAGAGAAATTAAGGCTCAGGGCGGACTTGTATATATTCCTCATCCTTTCAGCAAGTGGCGAAGAACAAAACTTAAATTTTCTGCTATTGAGAAGATAAAGCATGATATAGATATTATGGAAGTGTTCAATGGCAGGAATTTTTTCAGAACAGATAATTTAAAAGCCGAAGAATATGCCCTGAAGAATAATATAACTGTGGCAGTCGGTTCAGACAGCCATATTACCTGTGAACTCGGTTCATGTTATGTCGAAGTAGAGGATTTCTCTTCACCGTCAGAACTTCTTACTGTGTTAAAACATGGCCACAGAGTGACTAATTTGAGCAGTGCTTTCGTTCACTTTGGTTCTGCCTGTGTAAGAATTAGAAAAAATTTATCAAAAATTCTTTCTAAAAACAGGGTTTTATATAAGAATGATAAAGTCTGATGGTTTACTGGAAGTGAATTCTCATATCTTGTGTGCTCCGGTCATATCTGTTTATAAGAAAAATGTTTAAAAATTTGATAGTGGCTATGAAAAATGTTTAAAAATTTGATACTGGCTATGAGGCCAAAACAATGGACAAAAAATTTTTTAATTTTTGCAGCTTTAATTTTTGCTGAACGTCTTTTTCATTATCATGATATATTACTGGTCCTGGTTGCTTTTATTGTTTTTTGCTTTTTAAGCAGTTCTTTATATATTATTAATGATCTTGTTGATATAGAGCAGGACAGAGAACACCCGAAAAAGAGAAACAGACCTTTTGCTTCCGGTAAAATAAGTAAAGGTACCGGTATTATATTTTCTGTTGTTCTGGCCCTTATCTCATTAATCATAGCTTTTCTTGCAGGAAAAGCTCACTTTTTTATTATAGCTCTTACATTTTTTATATTGAATTTAATTTATTCTTTTAAATTAAAGAGATTACCTATTCTTGATGTACTGGGCTTATCCTTAAGTTTTGTCTTGAGAGCTGCTGCAGGAGGTGTTATAATAAAGGTTTTTGTATCTCCATGGCTTATAGTATGTACTTTTCTGCTGGCTCTCTTTATGGCTATAGGGAAGAGACGGGGAGAAATCATACTTCTCGAGGAAAACCATGCAAAACACAGGCATGTTCTTTCCTCTTACAGTATCAAACTGCTGGATCAAATGATTTCAGTATCAACTTCTTCCATTTTGATAGCCTATTCTCTTTATACCTTTACTTCAGGTAAATCTGTAGCACTTATGTGTACCATACCTTTTGTAATTTACGGGATCTTCAGATATCTTTATCTTGTCTATCAGGAAAACAGAGGAGAAAATCCTACATCCATATTTATTTCAGACAGACCAATGCAGATAAATATATTCTGCTGGTTTATAGCAGTATTGATTATTTTTTACTGGAAACATTTATTTGCAGTGATCAGTTACCATTGAGCAGTGAACAGTACTTTGTGCTTCTGGTCACTGGTTACTGATCACTGATCACTGTAAAAGGGGAGATGAACATGGCAAAAAAAAGCAAAGAAACTCAAAAAATATCAGAAAGAAAAGAAACGCAAAACATATCGAATGATGAATTAAAGAATGATGTAGCCATTCCGGTTAATTCTTTTAAGAATACAGATATTCTTATTCCTTTTTTATTTATTCTGGTCTATACACTTTTTACCCATTTTTATGACCTGGGAAGCAGGGCTTACCATCATGACGAGGGAATCCATGCCTATTATTCCTGGGAAATTGCTAATAAAGGGCCGGGGTGCTACAAGTATGACCCTACATATCATGGAACATTCCTTTATTTTGCCAATGCTGTCATATACAGAATATGGGGAGGTTTCCTTCATGTCGTTGCCACTGACGTCAATGGAAGGGTTGTTCCTGCACTATGCGGTTTAATTCTTATTTTTCTCTTTTTTGCCCTGAAAAAATTTCTCGACCCGAAAACGGCTATTTTTATCACTTTACTTGGTGCAATATCGCCAACTCTTACATATTTTTCACGATTTATAAGGCATGATATTTATATAACTGTTACAACACTCGGTATGATCATCTGTTTTCTCTATTACTGGAGGGAAAAGAACTCCGATTATTTATCCTTTTGTTTTGCTCTCTGTGCTCTGTCTTTTGTAACTAAAGAGGACACCTATATAATCTTATTTATATTTTTCTCCTTTATATTCTTTAAATGTATGGTAGAAAAAGCTACAAATACGGTACTGCAGGAACATGATATTATGTCATATCTTCGAAAGTCTTTTTCTGAAGTTGTAGTGAAGAAAGAAGGCTACAGACTCGCTTTATCTATCCTGTTCCTGAGAATAATTACCCTTAACGGACTGGAGCATTATATTCAGAGTAAAAAAACAGGAGATATAAATCCTGTAGATAGCCTGAACACGTTTATCCGGAATATAAGGGGATTTTTTATAATTAAAGATGAAACTATAGATAAATTAAGAGAAGAAGAAGTTGAAAACCTGAAAGATTTTAATAAAAAACTGGATTCTCTGGAAAAATTGAAAAATAAAAATTTCTCACAATATGAGATGAGAACGGAACTTGTTAAACTGTCTTTCCGGGAAGAGGAAATAAAGAATATTTTGCATCATGCCTATGTGAACAGGGATTTTGTACCATTACTTAACGGGCTTTTTTCCTTTGCCGTTATATTTTCCGTATTTTTTACTTCTTTTTTTACAAATCCCAGAGGCCTTTTTACAGGTATATTCGGATTTTTCAGTTACTGGGTTTTTAATCAACAGGTAAAGCCCAGAATTCCCGGCCCTTTTTATTATTATATTTCCAAACTGTGTCTTTATGAATTTGCCACTGTGTTATTTGCTCTTATAGGTATATGGTATTTAGTCAGAAAAAAAGACAGAATTACACCTGTTATTTTCTACACTTCTCTCATATTAATCTATCTTTATGCTTTTGCCCAGGATACAGTTCCTCTCCTTACACAGAAATTTATCCTTTATCCGGCATGTGCGGTATGTTTTTTCTATGTTTTATGGGGAATATTACGTATGATTTTTTATCTTGAAGGAAAAGATACCTTTGTATCATTTGTGATATACTGGTCTTTAAGCAGTCTTTTTATATATTCCTATGCACAGGAAAAGGTTCCGTGGCTTATGGTTCCCATTGTTCTGCCTCTGACTGTTATGGCAGGTATGACTGTAGGAAAGATTTTTCAGGAAGGAAAAACATATGTTAAATACGCCACTGGCGTAATACTTGTAATTCTTTTATGGTTTAATGTATATAGCAGTTTCCGTTTGAATTTTAAAATGGGTGATAATCCGGTAGAACCCATGGTTTTTACCCAGACTACGAGAGATGTTGTCGATACAACCAGGAGATTATCCGATATTGTAAATAATTTCAAAAAAGAGGAAAAAGAAACAGGACAAAAAAAGAATTATGTTATTTTTGTGGACAATGAAGTCTCATGGCCTTTTGTATGGTATCTTCGAAACTTTACCGTTCAATATTCTCTTCCTAGTTCTGCAGAAGATGCAAAGAGAGGTATTGCCATTCTCTCATCTCCGGAGAAACAGAGCAGTGTCGAACCTTTCCTTGCAGGTGATTTTTCCAGGGAACATATGAAATTAAGGGCCTGGTGGATAGCTGATAACAGAAAACTTCTGTCTTATTTGTGGAAAAAAGAATTGTTTGAGATCGATGATAAAACGCTGAATACGTTGAAAAATAATATATCGGAAGATAAATTAAACCTTATAAAACCGTTTAACTTTCATGTCTTTACCGGTGATGAACTTACGGAAACTCTGAAAAATATGAATTTTTCAACTCACGAGATTCAACTGGTTTTAAAAAGTTCTGTAAAAAATGGCTTTGAAGAATTTTGTGACATTCTTTACAGATTTATATTTTTCAGACATGTATGGAATGATACAGGCTCTACTGATTACATATTATATATGAAAAAGGATTTCTCAAAGCTTCCTCCGCTGGAAGCTGTTCCTCTTATGGGTTTAAATGTGGCACAGGAAAGAACTCCTTCACTGCCATCTACACTGGTAAATAACGTAGCGGTTACAGGTAATAAGGGCGCGTCTGCCGGCCAGTTTAACTGTCCCAGAGATATAGATATAGACCGGGATGGTAATATATATGTAGTAGATTCTCTGAATCATAGAATAGAAAAATTTTCTTCTCGCGGCGTATTTCTTTCTTCATGGGGAGAACAGGGAAGTAAAGAAGGTAAATTTCAGGAACCATGCGGTATAGGAATTGACAGGAAAAATGGCTATGTTTATGTGGCAGATACATGGAATCAAAGAATAGAGCGTTTTTCTCTTGATGGAGTCTATCAATTTTCCTGGAAGGGAGATTTTTATGGCCCGAGAGATGTTGTAGTGGACAGTCATGGTGATATTTATGTAACCGATACGGGGAACTGTTTTATAAAGAAATATAATCAGAAAGGTGAATTATTAAAACAGTTCGGTTCAAAAGGAAGCGGGGACGGTCAGCTTCAGGAGCCGGTAGGACTTGCTATTGACAGTGGAGGAAATATTGTTGTAGCCGATACGTGGAATCAGAGGGTTCAGAGATTTAAGCCTGACGGTACTTTTCTGGATAAGTTTGATGTTCCCGGATGGTATGGTAATAATATAAGAGAACCCTATCTTGCAGTTGATTCCTCAGATAAACTTTACCTTACAGATTCGTCTCAGGAAAAGATACTTATATATGAGTTAAAGGGCAATAAATTAGTATCTGTTCTGACTACAAAGTCTGTCCTGGGCAGAATGAGTGCTCCTATAGGAATAGCCTGTAATGAGAAGGATGCAAAGTTAATTATAAGTGATTTTAACGGTAATTCCATTCAGATAATTGATTTAAAGTAGTTTTCTACAGTCAATTCTCGCGTCATGCGTCACGATAATTAAAATAAAAATTAAAAGAGGGCAGGAAAAAAGCTTTTTCATATAGAAAGTATTATAAAAAATATGACGGCTAATATTTGCCATTAAGGAGTTGAAAGTTTTTGAAAAAACCTTCATTACAGTTTTCTATTCCGTGTCTAGAGGTTGATGAATCAGGTAATAAACCCCCGAGTTTTAAGTATATCTTTTATGAACTGCCTTTCCCTGAATTTCCTATTAAAAGTCCTAATTTTTTTATAAATAACGGATGGTGCTATGGCCTTGGCCCTCATACTGAAAGAACAAAGATATTGAGACCTGATAAAAAGACTGTTCTTACAGATACAAAAGATCATGAATTCATGCTTGAAGATGATGAAACACCTTTTATGGCTATCAATATGTACCAGGAAATAGTATTTCCTGAACCTGGAACCTACTGGGTACAGATTTTTCTTGATAATCAACAGGTAATACAATATCCTCTACCTATTCGCCAGGCCAGTGCGAAGAAGAAAGTTTAACTTTTTCGTTACAGATATTTCTGTGTGAAGCAGGGAACAGGCATGCCTGTTCCCTGCTTCTATAGTGAGGTATTTTTATGAAATTCGGATCTAAAATTTTTGTTTCCTTTGTTTTTATAACTGTTTTGATTTTGTTTCTGGCTTCTTTATTGATAAACAGGTACGTTATAAGCAGTTTTTTTAACAATAATAAACAGCTTGCTTTAAGTCAGTCAGAAATACTTGCCAGGCAGGTTAATCACCTTGTAGATTCGAAAGAGCAGTTGATTATACTTCTTGGCACTTTCGCTCTCACAGATTATATATCGGCAAGAGAGGGAAAAGATAAAAAGATGATTGAGAAAAAAAGAAAAGAAGCTGAATTGAAATTTAAACTTTTTTCCGAACAGTACAGTGCCTTCAATGAACTCAGGTTTATAGATGAAAAAGGTGATGTGCTTATAAAGATTTTAGACGGGAAAATCGTCGATAAACCCGGTGAAAACCTGAGTGATAGGGACTATTTTAAATTACTTCTTGCCACGCGTGAAGAAAAGAAAAAAAGATATAAATATATTTCCCCTGTCTTTAAAACAGAACAGGTGGCTATTAATATGGCATGCCTGGTAAATTATAAGGGACATGATACGGGTATTATAGCAGGCACCTATAATCTGGAAGATATTCATGACCTGTTTAATGAAACTAAATTTAAAAGAATATGGTTTGTAGAAGATAGTTTTGCCTGGTTGATAGGCATAGATAATGAAAAAAAACCTCTTCTTATATCTTATCCTGAAAAATATAATTCTGACCCCGCCATGATAGGATTAATAGAGGAAGATAGAGATGCCTCTTTAAGAAATGGTTTGTTGACTTATGGCTATGGCTGTACGTCCTATGTTTCACGGGAGGGAAAAAAGCGTATTGTAGCTTTTACTCCTGTGAATAAGACACTTGGCTGGAGTGTTGCTCTGTCAATACCATATAATAAATTTATTTCCTCAGGAGAACAATTACAGATTAAGATTACTGTTATTTTATTCATATCATTATTACTGCTCATCATATGTATGTGCAGTATAATTTTTTATTTTTCCAGAGGCTTAACACTTCTTGCTTTTGATATTGATACATTAATAGATATGGAGCAGGAATCACAGATACATATAAAGGGTCACGATGAACTCGCTCAAATTGGTGCCGGTGTTAACAGATTACATCAAAAATATCTGGATATAAAGAGCAATAGTTCTATGGATATGAACAATATAACCAATCTTCCGGGCAATTTTACTGTGCAGAAAAAACTTTTTGATATAATAGACAGTGGCAAAAAATTTGCCGTTACTATGGTTGATATAGATAATTTTAATGTTTATAATCAGCGTTACGGTTTCCCTAAAGGGGATAGTGTTATAAGGATGACTGCCACACTTGTCACAAATATTGTAAAGGAGTCAGGCAATAAAGATGATTTTGTTGGACATCTAGGAGGAGACGATATTGTTTTTATTACAACTCCGGATAAAGTAGATAAAATATGTGAGGAAATAATAGCTTCTTTTGATAAGCAGATAGTATTATATTATACGGAAGAAGACAGGCAGAAAAGCGGTTTTGCCTGGAGAGATAAAGAAGGAACAATAAAAAAATTTCCTCTTATGACTCTTTCTATTGCAGTATCAACAAATGAGAAAAGACAGATAATTCATCCTCTTCAGATAAGTCAGATATTCTCGGAGCTTCTTGTATATTTGAAAAAGCGTCCTGGAAGCAAATATTTCAGAGATAGAAGAATCAGAGACAGAAAGCCTCTTTCTTCGGAGACAGCTTCTATTATGAGACAGGACGATAGCGAAGATTCTACAGATAATAAATCCGTGAATCTGTCAGAAGGGGGACATGAACCTGTGAAAGAGGCGCATACGGCAGAAATTTTGCCTGACGATAAACGTGATAAATCTGTGGGTGTACCCGAAGAGGGACAGAGGATTATAGGAGAGGGACAGAAGACAGAAATTTTGCCTGACGATAAACGTGATAAATCTGTGAGTATATCCGAAGAGGGACAGAAGATTATAGAAGAGGCGAATACGGCAGAAATTTTACCTGAAGATAAACATGAAGTTTCTGACGGAACGAAGGACGGATAATGAACTGAACTGATAATTTGGAGCAAATTATGTCATTATATTGTGATCATTGCAATCATGAGAATGATGATAACGACACATTATGTCATAAATGTGGTTATTCACTTTTGACAGAGAGTAAATTAAAACCCGGTTTGATTCTACATGAAAATTATGAAATAAAAAGATTGATTAAATCCGGTGGTATGGGAGCTGTTTATGAAGCTCTGGATAAAAGATTTGATACACTCTGTGCCGTAAAAGAAATGCTTGGACAGTCTATTGAAGCAGGAAATAATCAGTATATGATTGACAGTTTTAAGAGAGAAGCCAGAATTCTTCGTTCTCTCCATCACAGTAATATACCTGTTGTAAGGGATTATTTTATAGATGGCAACAGATATTATCTTGTAATGGATTATGTGGACGGTAAAGATCTTGATACGGTTCTCCAGGGTTATGAAGGACGTGGTGTGCCTGAAGAGCTTGTAATAAAATGGGCCATAGAGATACTTCATGCCCTGGAATATCTTCACAGTCAGAATCCTCCTGTCATATATCGTGATATGAAGCCGGAGAATGTAATGTTACAGTCTTCCGATGAGAAGGTAATGCTTATAGATTTTGGTCTTGCACGGACAGTAAATCCTCTTAGCCAGGATACAATGACAAGTGTGGGAACTCCTGCTTATGCACCGAAGGAATTGTTTCAGGGACAGCCGCAGGTAAGAACAGATATCTATTCCCTTGGTGCTACCATGCACTGTCTTCTGACAGGTGTTATTCCTTTAATTCCTTTTGATTTTAGCCCTGTAAGAGAGCTTAATTCAAATGTATCGAAAGGTCTTGAAGCAATAGTCATGAAAGCCCTGTCAATGGAACTGGCAGACAGGTATGGAAGCGCAAAAGAAATGAGAGAAGCTATTGAGAATTTATCAGGTCAGTCTCCTCAAATGATGGACAAAAAACATGGAGGGAATGAAAAAAAATCCTGGTACAGGAATTTAATATCTTTTTTCTTCCCGGGATGATAATTTAAGTGAGTAGTGGATACAATCTTTACTCACTAATAACATTAGAATTTACTGACCTGACCATAAGCATGTAATAAAGGTTTTCCTCCCGTAACTCGTCACGCGTTACGCGTTACGCGTCACGAGAACATATATATGTTTAACTCAGCAATTTATATATTAAAGATGAATGGTGAAGCCTAAGTACCGTAACAGGTAAAAGGGTATCCATAAAAAGCTTCTGACTGGCAGGCTCTGGAGAAGAAAAATTCGTTTTTTCTATAGTATTA
>JAKPQU010000622.1 GCA_029555925.1 Bacillota bacterium | reverse complement strand
CCTGGTGCTCCGGAGAAAAAAATATCACGGCAGCACAGGTATATTTTATTGAATTATAATGTAAAGTAGCATGATATAAGCTGTAACTGTTATAAACGTTCCAGTTTAGATTTTTTTCGGAGGAGCATCAGGCAGGTAGACGGTATTTACCTATTATTCAAATTATTCGGTTTAATTAAAGCAATTTTATATGAAAATGATGAAGTTTGCACCTTCACTGGATGTTGATTTTCATATTTGGTTGTGACCGCTCCGGTCATGTCTGTTGGTATAATATTCTCTGGCTTTTCACTTTTCACTCTGAATATTCTGTGATAAATTTCTTTTTCCATTGTATATAAAATCACCTGTCATTTTTAAACGCAATCGTACGGTTTTTTCCGAAGGGCTCTCATATTCCAGGCAAAAGAAATTATATTCATACAGGAATTACTCCCGCTTTACCACATTGTATTCTTGTATTTCCTGTGCTATAATTTCATAATATTATAAAGAAAGGTAATTTATATGAGAATGATGAGGTCTGACGATTGACTGAATGCAAATTCTCATATCTACCTGTGACAGCTCCGGTCATGGCAGTTTATATGAGAAGCGTAATGGGTGATGAGAGCACAGAACATCATTATTCGTTGTGGCCGGACGGTCATGGCAGTTTATAAATCCCGGAAGTCAGAACAATATGAAACAGCAAGAAGAAATTATTTATTTAATAAAATTACTTGCCAGTAACGATGAGAAAACAAGAGAACAATCTTATTTACAACTCAGACAATCAAAGAATAAAAGTGTATCGCCCCTGCTGATTAAATCACTGAATGACAGTGATCCGTTAATAAGAAAATTTTCTGTCGATTTGCTGGCAGCTCGTAAGGAATACGGAGCCGTAACATGTATCATTGAAAAATTAAAAGATCCTGATATACGAGTAATCATGTCTGCTCTTATATCTCTCGGAGAGCTGGGAGATATAAAAGCTATAGATGACATAGCCATGATGCTGAAAGATGACAGTCCTTTTTTCTATTTTATTCGACTGGGTGCAATAGATGCTCTGGCCAAAATGGGGAACAGGAAAGCAGTGAAATATCTGATTGATGCCATTAAAGAAGATGATATATTATTAATGAGAAGTATGATAGAAGCATTGATTCAGATTGACCCTTACAGTGCTGTAGAGCCATTAATAGAGATACTCAATGATAAAACTTCTCTATGCAGGGATCAGGCTATTGAATTCCTGGGCCTTCTCGGTGATGAAAAAGCTACGGAACATCTGTTAAATATACTTAAAGAAGAGGATATGGAACTCAAAATATGTGCCGTACAGGCTCTGAGTAAAACAGGTAAAGAGGAATGTATTCTTCCTCTGGCTGAACTTTATAAAGAAGCAGAGAGTGAACTATTGAAAAAATTATCTCATGAAGCCATTAAGATTATATTAAAGAAACAGGAAACACAGGTTAATAAATTATCAAAAGGAATCGTCGATAAATTGATAAGCCTATCAAAACCGTAAATTCCCTTCTCTTTACCGGCAAGAGCTTGTTGATTATAGACAGTCCCCGTGATATAATTGACTCTATGCAAATTTTTATTATAAAGGAGATTTTTTATGGATTCTGAACAGACTATAGCCCAGCAAATACTTTCTGCTGAAAAAAAGTTAAAATCTATCGGTGAAAAAGAATTGTCTATAAGGATTAATATACAGAAACTACAGGAAGACAGAAAAGCCCTGGAAGCAAGGCTCGGCCTTTTAAGGATTGAAGCGGACATGGCAAGGGACGGTTCATTGAGAAGTGCAGTCCAGGAACAGGTCAAACAGCTCGGACAGAAATTAAAAGATAATACGGAAGAAATAAAAAAAGAAAATAAGGAATTGGAAACAATTTTGAGCTTCAGAAAACAGCTACAGGAAGCAGTGGCAGCACAGAAAAGACAGAACCTTGATGCAGCTCAGGTGGCAGAGGTTGAAGGAAAATGCTCTGAATATACTGAAGCTACAGAGAAAATCTTACAGCTTGCAGATGAATATAACAAGCTGAGAGAATATTTATTGAACCGTTTCGAAGAAATAAAAATGCTTAATAGAAGATCGGCGGAACTGAAATTTGAAATAGATAAACTCAGAGGTATACCTGACCCACAGAAAACAAACGGCTATATAACCAACTTTATAACCCAGACTATAAAAGTGCCATATTTTGATATGGATGAAAAATTACTCAAACTGGATCCTCTGACTAAATATTAAAATTAAGATATTTTCGAGGTTTATTATGATAAAAATTCTGTCTGCTCTAATATTATTTTCATTCATGCTCTGCGGCATAGCTTTTTCACAGTATTATGACAGTGAATACACACTGCAGTTACTCAGAGAAGCAAAAACACTGGAAGATACTTTTATTAGATACAGTGATGTAAATGATAAAAAAGAACTGGTAATAAAATCTGATAATTACATGAATTTCTATTGTAACCTTCCGCAGGATCCTGTAAGCTCCGTATCAGGCGGATTTGCCTATATGAAACACATAAAATCACTGGAGGATTTTGTTACAGATAGAGATGGTTTTGAACAGTATAAAGCTATTGTTGTAGCTATAAGGTTATATACTGAATATTACGAACTGACAGGTGATAAAAATATTGCCAGTCATATAGCTTCTCTTCACAGGCTTCAGAAAAAATGCTCTTTGATTCCTTATTTTCATTATGGATTTTATAAAAACGATATATTCAATTTTTCCATAGCCACTCCGTCCTTTGACTATTTCAACAATCTCTCCATGTCCTGTTTTCAAATAGATGCAGGGAATAATTCAACCAATTCCGTAGATTTTAACAGGTTTAAATTTTCTATAAAAACCCTGGACGGACATATTTACGAAGAAATAGATCTTGAAAAGAACAGGGAATTTTACGAACAACTTCCGCCTATGCCGGATGGTTATCTCTTCGAAACAGTGCCGGTGCGTGGTTCTGATAGAGTCTTAAAGCTGTTTCCTTATATAGAAGATGAAGATAAAATAGAAAAAGTAATTATGCAGGATAAAACGAGTGATTTCAAAATAGAAGCAATTTTCTTTGAAAATCTGAAAGAATTTTGAGAATAAAGATATTTTGTGTAAAGGTACCATGAAATAAGGCTTCGATAGAGTCGTACACTAAATTTATGACACAGTCAGAATTTTCTCTTATATATTAAAGTAATTCTTTTTTTAATTCTTCCTTGTGTTTTTCTATAAACATCTTGAGAGTGGCAAAATTACTTTTTTCTGTTCCTACAATCATAAGAAGATAATTCAAATTAATTTCCTCTATATAAACTATGCCATGTTCATATTCCGTTTTCCACTGAGGGATAAAGTTTCCTTTTGCAGCCTCTCTGGAAGACTTGATAATTTTTATAATATCACTTGCAACTCTGGAGGGCTTATCATAATTAACAGCTTCTACAACGGATTTACAGACTATAGTTCCATATTTGCCATCTAGCAGAAGAGCGGCAGAAATATTTTTAAGTGCAGTAAAATTTGCCAGCTTTTTTTCTACAACCGGAATTTTTTGTGCAGAAACCTTCCCTTTATCTTTAGATTTAGCCTCTTTCGTTCCGATAGATTTCATGGAAGATACTGGCTTTACCTTATTTGCAGTTGTCTGGACGGCCTGTGCGGGTTTTACAGAAGTCTTTACTTTTTCTTCTTTTGAAGCTTCTGCCTTTATTTTATTTGCCGGCAGGGTGGTACGAGCAGATTCTAGGGAAACCTCAGGTTTTTCATCTAATTCTATGAAAAATTCATCAAAATCCAGTTCTGCAATCTCTATATTATCAAAATCATTCAATTCCGGAATTACTTCTGATGAATTCTCACTGTCCTGTACATTTTTTGCATTACGTTGAGCCAGATATTTCATTACCAGCTCTGTAATATTCTCAGGTAAGGTGCTGGATATGAGTTCCGGAAAAGAATGTTTAACGACTTCCTGAGAAATCTGTTTTACTATGTCTCTGGAATAATAAAAAGATTGTTCATCTGACTTGATTTCGTCTATTATTTCTTCTGAAAGTTTCTGTGCCAGTTCATACAGCGAAGGCATATCTTCCTTTACCGGATTAGAAACAATTTCTTCTATATCAGGGACAGTTTCCTCTGCATATTCGAGTGTTACTTTCTCTATTTCTTCTTCCACAATATTTTGTTTATCTTCTATAATTTTTCCTTCTTCTCTGTGGTCAGATACAGTTTTTCTTCTGGCATTTTTAATAAGCACTTCCAATCTTTTAGACACATCCTCCATAAGTTCGCCATAATTTTTTTTACCAAAAGATATAATATTATCAATATTTATAAGTTCCTGTTCTCTTAATTTCTTTTTAATGACATTAACTTTCGGCGTAATAATTTGCAGGTATCCTGTTACAAGTCCTATGGAATATTCCAGGTCTACAATTTCTTCAAGAGGGAATACACCTATTTTAGATGTTTTATCTTCGGTAATTTTAAATATTAGGAGACGTTCGCTGGTACATACAAGTCCCTGATGATCTCCTATAGAAATGCAAATAACTACTTTTTCAGAGGATTTTACATGTTTCTCATATAACTTTCCAAGAACATTCTTCATTGGTACAATAAATTCGTTAGAACTTTGATGAAGGGATATTTCTTTTATAGGTTCTATATATGTAAACGTTTTACTGAGTGATGATATTTTGGCCAGTATCTGTTTGAGTAAATTATTCTGGTCCGGTTGAAAGTATAATCTCTGTTTTAATTCTTTATTATCTTCTTTTTGAGGTATTATAGATAAGGTAATATTATCACCATGTAAAGGAGGAATTACTTTAATATCCATTATATTATCATAACTATAGGAGTAACAGAGTGTACCCTTGAATGAACCGCTTGTTATGGAATAGACTTTCTTATTTGTTCCTATTAGGGCATTCCCTTTGACTCCTTCAATACAAAAATGTATTTTTTCATCTGGATTTGCAATTTCTTTAAACTTCTTAACCAGAGAAGCACTTATTTTTTGTATTAACTCTGACATAATCACTCTTATCCTCTCATCATTGGAGCTAAGTTCATTGAAAAAATCTGAATACAGTTTATCACCTATTATAATCCATGTCAATTATCAAGAAAACGGAATATAATCTGTTATTGTGTTTAAAAATGACCGGATTTATCATTTTTTGCTTAGTACAAAGGCAATAAAGTTGAGATATTTTCCACCTCCAGCACCTATCGTCTTACGACATTTACCACTTATAGTTTTTGTAAGAATAGGGGGATTGATATAAAGAAATACAAAAATGCTACTTAATTTTACAAGAATACTGATAGCGTATGCTTTAATGGAAGTCTATGTCCCTTTTATGACGTTTCTTGGGTTTTACACCATAGAGGTGATAAACATGGTGAAAACGTTTTTAATTGAAAAGTCATTTTTTTATTATGGTACAAGGATTCTCTAATTTTCAACTGTCAAACTTAAGTGAATTTTGGAACGTGCCGGGGATACCTTCTCCAATGAATTGGTTTATTTTCTTATATATTTTTTATTTCCAGCAATTTTTTTACAATGTCTTCTTCGTTGTTATTATCCACCGGAATAAATTTATCTATCATATCTATATATTTACTGAACCAGAAATTTTTCTTTCCCTGT
This sequence comes from Bacillota bacterium, assembly GCA_029555925.1. The sequence goes on along the minus strand of JAKPQU010000622.1, from coordinate 24,130 downwards.
AAAGTTATGCAATCAAAACCTTTAGCTGATATATTGCCTGTAAATACTACTATTTCATAAGGTTCTTCTGATAATTCGTCAAAGGGTTTTACTTTTATTACTGTCCCGGGCGGGATAATATTAAGTTCCATTTCTTTTTCTATTCTTTCTACTGGCTTTCCAAGTTTTTTAGATACTTCTTCTATTGATCTTGGTATATAATCCCCAGAGCTATTTCTATAGAAGAATATATCGTTACCGTTTAAGCGAACCGCTGTGGCCAGTCTCTGTTCTAATGATGGTGTATCACCGAAGAATATTTTCAGTATGTCTTCAAAACTATAGGGCTGAGGTGTTTTGTAAAGGATTTTCCAGGCTTCACCTCCTGAGATGATCCTGTGATATTGATAGCTTTCTTTTTCTATATTTCTGAGATATATTTTCCAGTAGCTTTCTTCATGTTCATCGACAGGTATATTATCGCCAAGATATTGAACAAAATATTTTCTCATACATTTTTTTATGCCTTTTTTGCCCTTGATAATGGCAGTGAAATATTCACCGCTTTCATCCAGATTTATAAATACGCCGGGCATTAATTTCTGTTCCTCATCTTTTATAATAATTATGGCACCACGAGGGAGGTGTCTTATTTCAATTCTTTCTTCCCTCAATTTTTTTAATTCTTCAGGAGAGCGGGGACGATAGACCCACTTCTTGGCCACTCTTATTTTTTCAAAATAAAGACTATCGGAAAATAATATCTGTTCCAGATCTTTTCTCTGTTCCCTGGCAAAATCTTCTCCGTACCATAATCTCACAAGCTCGGGTACGGAATATTCTCTCAAAGGAAATTTTTGAAGTTCTTTCCAGAAATAATCTATATCTTCGGCAGAAAATATTTTCCCTCCAACGGGTTTTTCAGGCTCTTGTTTTTTTTCCGGAACAGAAGGAAGGTCCGGTACTATTACAGGGGAAGATTTCGTTTTATCATAAACAAAGAGCGGCGCAGGAGAAAAAGGATTTATTTCTTCATTATTTGCCGGACGCCAGACATTATATTTTCTGAGCTGTCCTGCAAGACAGTCTATAGCAGAATCGTTGCCATGAACCAGTATGACTGAGCGCGGATTAAGATAAGATATTATCTGGTTTATCTGGTTTGAATCTGCATGAGCGGATAAATTATATTGAGATACTCTACATCTGGCAGTAAGTTTTTCTCCTTCAATTTCTATTAATTCTCCCTGGTTGAGGTTGAGTAACTTTCTACCGGGTGACTCTTCATCCTGATAGCCTGTCAAAAAAATAGCATTTTCTTCTCTGTTAATCAATTTCTTTGCATATACAGGAGATGCCCCTCCTGAAAGCATACCTGAACTTGAAACTATGCAACAGGGCTTATCTCCCGGTATGATATCTCTCATTTTTCTACCTGTCACTTTAATAATACCTTCGTCACTGTCAAAAAAAACAGGTCTCCGCGAATTTTTTATATATCTCTGCAATTGAGGAGCAAGCAGAAAAAACATGCTTTCATAGATATCACAAACACTCCTGACCATACCATCAACATAAACAGGAAACCTGGGGATAAGATTATTTTTCTGATAATTTTTTAGTATGAGTATTACTTCCTGAGACCTGCCTACTGCAAAAGCAGGTATCAATACAGAACCTTTCCCTGTTATCACATCTCCTACTGCCTGAGCAAGATTTCTTTCTTCGTCTTTACGTTTCTTTACATGCATTCTATCACCATATGTTGCTTCCATCACAATTATATCGGGTCTGACAGGACAGGTAGGAATACCCTGTACTGTAATTTGATTGGTAACAGATATATCACCTGCAAACATAATCATTCCTTCCGGTGTATCCATAAATATAGAAGCTGCTCCAAGTATATGGCCTGCAGGGTGGAAGTGTATTTTTATATTGTCAAAACCAGTTGGAGTTATCCATTCTGAAAAAGGGGCTATACGAATTTTATCAAGGGTTTTTTCTACTAAAGCTTTATCATAGAGAGGGGTTTCGCTTTCATTTTTGACATTTTCTATTTCCATTATCCTGACTGCATCACTCAGAAGAAGTTCTATGAGACGGTGGGTTGCACCGGTGCAATAAATCGGTACATCAGGGAATCGAGAATGGATTACTGGCAGTGCTCCGCTGTGATCCATATGAGCATGGGTAAGGAGAATGAGATCTAATCTATCAATGGAAGCAATATTGGGTACTGTGTCTTTTTTATCTTCAGGGTTCATACGTATACCACAATCAACAAGTATATGTTTCCCGGAAACAGTGAGCAGGGAACAGCTCCCTCCTACTTCTCGGGCTCCGCCGAGTGCTATAAATTTCATTATTTATCTCCTTTTAAATGAACTCCTATAAAGCTCGATGCTCTTCCGTTAGTACTTTGATATAAAAATGTGTGGTTAACTTTCACCCTCTTTCAATGTAAAATAATTACAAGAAAGAGGGATGAAAGAAATGAAAAAAACACAAAATTGGGGACAAAGTTGTCCAAATCCTGATTGTAATTGTTATTGCAAGAATAGTCAAGGTAATATTCGTTTTCTGTATTATTCAGTCAAAACAAGAATGTCGTTAAATACCTGTTTAACGACGTTATTACAAAATTACAAATGTTCAAAATACCCCCGGCTGCTGACAAGATATAATCTATCATATGAAACATATAAAATATAATTAAATTAATATTTTATAAAATTGGCTTACAGCAGCCAGACAAAACATTATATTTCTACAAATTGATTGTACACACGTTTCATTATAAAAGGAAGTAATACTACAGAATCTGTTTTTTCTTTATAAACTCTCAGTATTACCTGTTTTTCGAATTTTTTCAGTTCTTCTTTCCTTTCTTCAAGTTTTATAGCACAGCGGCTTTTTTTATCTTTAATAATATTATTGACTGCTTCGGCAGAGGTATTGAGTTCAATAGAAACAGAAATCATTCCGTCCATATCTTCCCGGGACTCTCCGATACCATCATTTATTATCAGAACAGGCATATTCAATTCCCTTGCCACAGTTCTCAATTTTATTATCGTTTCCACCATGTTATCAGGGAAAATTAAAAAAGGATCTTCCACTACCATTACTATATGGGGGGTATTGAATTTATAACTCAGCTGTTTTGCTGTACTTTCTATAAAATCTATATCAATCTTACTTCTTACATTCAGTACTTTTATCCATTGTGCATAGGATTGATATATAGTTATTGCCCCGTGGAGTTGTTCCATAAAATCATCTGCTCTGGGCTCACTCTTCCATTTTTTCGATTCCAGCAAAGCTTCATTCAATTCCCCTGTTCTGGAAAGAGATTTTAATATGAGCTCTTCCCTGTCAAAACGTCTGCTTATATAAAAAATCACAACAGGAAGCTGTCTTGTTGAATTATAAGAAGCAATCTGATCTGCAATCTGCAGGGACAGGATTGTTCTTTCCACGGAGTTCCCGCCTTTTATCTCAGTCAATTTACTGTTCTGCAATCCTCCGTCCAATAATAGATCGAGTGATTTAAAACCTGTAGGTACAGGAGAAAATGTATCCGATGTAAGCCATATGAGCATATTATCCAGAACACTGTCATTCATTTCCTGGCTGTCTACCTCCGCTACATGATGGACAGGTTCTTCCGCCGGTATTATTTCTTCTTTTTTCTCCAATTTTTTCTCCAGAGGAATTTCTGCTTTTTCCGGCCCTTTTTTAAATTCCCCTGTAGGTTTATCGGAGAAATAACTTATAATATCAGGCAACATCATAGGATCGTTTGTTTTTATTAATTCCAGTGCCATATCAATGGGGATAACTTTTTTACTGTCATCCAGGAAGAGTGTATGGCCATGTTTCAATCCTTTTCCCATAATATCTGAATCTCCGAAAAAAGGAAGCCATGCAAATTCCCCGCAGGCACCTTCGTCTGCCCTGCTCTTTTCTTCCGTAGGGTATATGTTTACATATTCTTCAAGTTTCAATTTATGAAGTAATACCTGGAAAGCTTCCCTGATAAGAGAAGCAGAAGCAGGACTATCAAAAAATATCCACAGACGAAAACCCGTATCGGTACAGGAGCGTTCTATGTATGACCTTATACCGCACTCTGCCAGAGTGCGTTTGACTAAAAACGTATCTTCCAGGTTCTGTTTTTCATGCTCTTTTTTCTCAAATTCCATAAGAGCCCAGTAACATGTACCATCTGAAAGAAAATTATAAAATCCTATTCTCTGATGACCTTTAAGATGGCGAAGTAAATATCGCGGCATTTCCTGATTGGGATTTAAAATTTTAAAATGCATGGCCCTTCCTCTGGCAACACCGCCAATTCTGTCAGTTCGTCCTTTGAATAATGTCAGTATATCATTTATGAGTTTATCCATTTATATAACTCCTTTAAAAATATTTCGACTGTGTCATAAATTTTACGTATCCTCTGCCTTATTAACCGGTCCCTTTATACAAAAGAGCTTACAAGCTCACAATCTTCCTTATCTTACTTTACCATGGTGCGGCAAAAATATCTGCCTCTTCATGCTGTGAAAGAGATATGGATAGTTCCTTTAAATCGGAAGCCACTTCTAAAACATTTGCATATCTGTCCATAGGTTCAGGTTCAAGACATTTCATTACTATTTCATCAAATCTCGCGGAAATCCTTTCATCCATTCCTAATTCCTCTATTCTATAAGGATTTTTCTGAGAAGGTACAAGTAATTCCTGTATATCGGCTTTACCGGTAGCTCTTCTCTGATGCATAAGTCCCACTATGCCGGGATCGTCATGAATAAAAGGAGGTTGCAATGTCAGTAATTCATATATAATGCAACCGAGTGAATATATATCGGCTCTGTGATCAATGGGAGGTAATTTCCCGTCATAAGGGCTGGGATATTGTTCCGGTGCAGAGTAATAGCTGGTGCCGACAAAACTTTTTGTCCTCTGATAATTTCTTCTGGAACTGGAAGACATAGAAGATACCCTGCATATACCGAAATCTGTCAATTTAACAGCCCAGTCATCTGTAATCAATATATTTTCAGGCTTTAAATCCCTGTGAACTATTTGTTTTTCATTATTATGCACCCGGTCCAGAGCCTGACAGACCTGTGTAATGACAGAAAATATATCACCTATATTATTTACCGTCCCTTTCTGTATCTTATCTCTGAGGCTTTCTCCGTCAATATATTCCATGGCAAAAACAAATTTATCTTCTTCAAAACCGCTGCCCAGTATTTCGACTATGTTCGGATGAGGATAAGGTCTTGCAATAGCTTCAAGAGCACTTACTTCTTTGTGGAAAAAGCTCACTATCTGCTGACTCCGGCAGAGACTGTCATGCATCTTTTTTATTGCAACCGGCCTTCCGGTAGATGTTTCTCTTCCTTTATAGACTACGGCCATTCCGCCTTCTCCTATTATATTTTCCTTCCCTTCATCCAGTTCAAACCGGGCCCAGAATTCATTATAGGTACTTTTTATTATCTTCTTTATTGAAGCTCCTCCAAGCTTTACAAGGTTTCTCTGCCAGACAGAAAAATCAGGATCACCTGCTTTTTTGAGTTTTTCTACGAGATTTTCTACTGATTGTATGAAATCTTTATTTATGCCTTTCCCGCCGAGATTTATTATTTTGCCAAAGGCATCTTTCGTTTCTTCTACAAAACCTCTCTGAAGATATATATTTCCGGCATTAATAAGGGACTGATGGCGTATTTCATTCAACTCACTGTTCAGGGCAATTTCATCCCTGCCGTCGATACCCCATGCTCTGAGAAGAGAAGCTTTTTTATTTCTATCTCTTTCATCTTCCCATGAATTTATCATACATAAAATTTCCTTGAATTTTCCAAGTGCTTTATCGATGTCACCTTTTTGATACATAATCTTTCCGAGACAGAACTTTGCATAAATATTATTACATTTTATGTCAATTTCCTCCATTATCTTCTGTGAAACATCTGTCTCTCCCAGTTCATATTTAAAGAAACCGTATCTGCTTTTAATAGCCATATTGTCAGCACATGCTGACAGATTGTATTCCAGGAGAGAAACAGCTTTCCTGAAGAGTTTATTTTTTTCATAAAGTTTTAATAATTTTAATATATAAACTGTTTTCTCAGAAGGATCAGGGAACGTTAAATTACAGATTCTCTCCAGCATTTCAGTTTCCACCATAGAGTCATGATCAGAATTTTCTATGGCTTTCTCATAAATTTTTACACTTCTCTCCGGCATATTTTCATCTCTATAAAAATCGCCTAATTTTCTGTAATAAGTCATATTTCCGGAATCAATAGTTATAAGTTTAAGCATGGTACTGACAAAGCTTTTCTTTTTACCGAGTAATAACTGTATCTGAGCGAGATGATAAAGACCTGACGTATCTTCCGGATAATATTGAAGGGCTTTCAAAAAATGTTTTTCTGATTTTTCCAGGAGGTTTTGCTCTCTGTATTTAAGGGCTATCTGTATATGACACTGTTTCAAACTGTAATCAATGGATATTCTTTCACTTTCTGCAAACTGATCTTTTATCTGTGCTATCTCCTCTTCCATTTCTTCCTGTATGCCGAGTACTTCATTGAATTTCTGTATTCTCTCCAGCTTTTCTGCCTCTTTGAGCTTTTCTTTTAATTTTTTAATTTTTTTATCTTCTATAGATATTTTTCCTTTTTTAGCTTTATGAAGCAATATAGCCATAGCTATACCTATACTGCCTATTAACATATAAGAAAACATTATAATTTCACAGCCTTTCTTTGAAACAAACAACAAATATAATTCAAGAAAAGATGACTTTTTTCCTGCTATAAAAGGTTTACCTGTAATGGTTTTGCAGAATACAACAGAAAAATACAGCAATTCGCAAGAAGAAATAGACGGCTCATATCAACGTGCAGAAACTACCGGGATTAAAAACTTTCACAGAGGATATCATAAATTCTGTCCGAACCTCTGTCAAAATTTTCAATGAAAATTCCTATACTCTTAAATTATTTAGTGAGTAGTGAGTGGTGACTAGGTTTTATTAACTCACTATTCACTATTTATAGTTTTTGGGATACTCTTTATAATAAAAAACTAATTTTTCTTCTCCAGAGCCCGTCAGGCAGAAGCTTTTTACGGATACCATTTTACCTGTTACGGTACTAAGGTTACACAAAATTTAGGAATCAAAAAATTACTCTTTCCATGGCAGCACAATTGCTTCCGTAGGGCAAATTTTTGCACATTCTTCTTTTTTCTGGCAACCATCAGGTCTGACAACCTTCGCTTTTTCATCTTCTCCTATGGCTATTACATCATTCGGACATATAGCGACACAGGCTTTGCAACCTATACATAATTCACCATCAATCTCAGGAAATTCATTCATATATATTCACCGGCCTTTTCTTTGATATACAGTCAGAACAGGTTATTAATTTTTTAATTTTATCTCTAAATATTCTGCCTTTCTTTTTCTCTATGTCAGAACCGGACATATTATTTGGGTTCAAATTCTTCACCTGTTATTAACCATTCCCCATTTTCTCTGGTAAACGTCAATATTTTATACCCGTTGCTGACAAATGAGCCATTAAAATACTGTTCAAATTTGACTTCCATTTCAGTATCACTTACAGGAGTAACAGTGATATCACCTACTATATCTACCTGCGGTTTCCCGTCAAATACTTTATCAGATACTTTCATATCCATCCATTCAGTCAGGCTTTTAGTTTTAGAATTAGTAAATTTATCAGAATAAAAGGTTTTAAAATTATCTACATTTCCTTCCTTCCATGCAGAAACCCAGGAGTTAACCTTTTTCTTTATTACTTCATCGGTATTTTCCGCCTGTACCGAAGGAGTTGCCGAAGGTTTTGCCGGCGCCGGAGTTGCAGATGATACTGAAGGAGAAGATACTGCAGTATCTGCAGGGGTTTTTGCTTCTGCTACAGGAACCGGTGTGGGTGCTATGAGCTGTGCCACCTGACGGAACGGAGTTTCACCTTCTTTAACATATACGCTGGCAATCTTCCATTTATCATCTGTTTCATTTTTCCATGCTTCTATTTTAAGAGTTTCTTCTATAAAATCACAGTCAAGAAATATTTCTTTTTTATTCGCTTCAACTTCTCTGGCTTCTACAGTAAAACTCCCCTGATCCTGACGGTTATTCTTTTTCAGTTCATCCATTTTACTCTTACCTATACCGATCAGTACCAGTAAGATTAATATTATAGTACTCAGAACAGTTATTATAATTTTGGGATGATAGAAACTGAAATAAAAACCTTCATCTTCCTGTTCCTGTTTATTTTCTTCATCCCCTTCTTCTTTCACAGGTATTTTATTTTCTTTATCCTTTTTTCTTTCCCGGTTTTGTTCTACCATATCAACCAGTTTTTTCATTTTCGGTATATCATCATTGTTATCACAATAAATCACATATCCCTTGCTAGGATAAGCTTTTTCTCCGTCTTTGTCTGTTCCGAAAATAGCAAAGTCCTTTGCAACTGATTCTACTATGAGCAGTACATACCAGTCTGCATTAAAAAAACTCACATGGGTATCCTGATCGTCAGGAGAAAGTTCTACACCCCACCCGGGATGTGAGTGATACCATCCGACAATCCTGTCTTCAGGGAACTTTTCTTTTACCTCTTCAGTCAATTTATCGAATTCTTCTTCGGAAAAGGTAAATTTTTTCTGAAGGCCCATTCTTGATACAGGAAGGATGGTTTTTATATCAAGATAGAGAAAATCATCGTCTATCCTTTTGTCAGAGTATATATTTCCGACAAGGAGGCCACCCATTTCGTTAATTGTATCTTTCAGGCCATGTTTCATAGCCTTTGCTATTGTCAGGTAATTTATAAAGATTTTATATTTTTCTTCTATAGCAGAACCTATAATTATACACCTGTTTTTAGGTGGAGTCGGTTTCTCGTTTGTTGCAAGATTATCTTCCATTTAGTTACCTCCGCAGAGTACCACAGCAGATAATTTGGTACCCTTAAGATTTTTTGAAATTTATGTTGAAATTATAAAGTATTTTCTCTAATAGGTCAATCAATTTTCTGAACTCATTAATTGTATTTTTTATGATTAACGGGAATATTGGTCAAAATTTTGACAAAAACCAGTTATCTGCCATAGAGACAGGTGATGAGAAGCATAACGGGTAATGTGTGGCGTTATGGCCAGTCATTATAACCAGAAGGTCATGGCTGTTACCAGAACTTCCACCATGGTTTAGTCTCCTCTTTTTCCTTTTCCCATGTTTCAAGAAGTTGCTCTTTTTCTTCTTCCATTCTGGCCAGGAGCATGATTTTCTGTTCTTCTAAAGCTTTTTCTTTTTCTTCTAAGAATCTGGCATACTGGGTCTGTATGATTTCTTCTTTTTCTTTTATTCTTTCCTGTAATTCTGTTTTATCTCTGGAAAGAATTTTTAAATTAGTGGCATTATCCATTAAAACCTTTTCTATTGAAGGGCCCGGTGAGTTTTTTAATTTATCCTGCAGGGTACTGTTTTCTTCCTGTAACGTAATATGTTCTTTTTCCAGATTTTTTATTGTTTCTGCCAGAGCCGGCATAGATTTTAAATCCTCCTGAAGTATTTGATTTTCTTCCTGCAATTTCCGGTTTTCTTCTCTGACACTATCCAGATTTTGCATCGATTCTACCAGAAGGGGCAAAGATTTTAATTCTTTCTGAAATATTTGATTTTCTTCCTGCAGTTTCCGGTTTTCTTCAAGCAATGTTTCTAATTTTTCTTTTAAAAACTGATTTTCCTGTTCAACTCTTCCGAGCCTGTATAATGATTGCTGTTCAATAGGTTTCACAAGTTCGGCCTGTTTGGTAGAAAAGAAATCCTCCATTACTTCTCTGAGCTTTTCTACCGTAACATGTCCCTCATGCTTTACATTATCTTCCGCCATATCAGTATTTTTTGAATCTTCTTTGATTTTATTATCTCTACCGTCTTTAACACTACAGATGATATTAAAAATTCTTTCTATATCTGCTTTCTTAACTGTCAGATACTCTTTACCATTACTCATCTTTTTTTCACAGGGAAGAGTGCCTCTTTCAATATACTTGTGAATAGTATTCTGACTCTTGCCGGTAAGAAGAGAAGCTTCCAATATAGTTATATTACTGCTATTAATCATAATATTGCTCCATAAAGATCTTATATTTCAATCATATTATATTTATTTTCATAACGTTCTACAGGAATAATAAAATTTCCTGCATTATATGTTATCTTTATATTATCAGGTAAGCCGGGGTTTTAATTGTTCGGTTTTCTAACCGCCGTTCATCCCCATATAGTCAATTACTGTAGTAATCATAAATAATACATATTTGCTCAGGTCAGTAAAAAGTGAGATGAAACTAACAACCATGACCGGTTCGGTCACAATGAAGTATGAGAATTTGTTCCTCCTGTCACGGGTTACGATTCTCATGTATAGTGTATTTCATAACTTATTAGAATTTAAGTCGTCGTGACGCGTAACGCGTGACGGGTTTAATACCTGCGCATCACGCATTACGCTTTACGCATTACGAGGTCATTATTTATGGATAGTTATGAAACTAACTATAAAATAAGTGACAGGTATTTTTTTTGAGTCCTTAATCTGTTATAATATTTGAAGGAAATGATTGGAGAAGGAGATGTTTTATTGAAAAAGAGTATAATTTTAATTGCTTTTCTACTGATGACAACTGCTATTTCTTTATCGGCTGAAACTATAGAACAACTTATTATGAATTTAGGTTCTTCCGATGATACCATGAGCCAGTACGCAGTGTGGAGACTGGTTGATATAGGCCAGCAGGCAGTAGATCCTCTTATAAAAGCCCTTAACAGTGATAATAAAGACTTAAAAGTGAGGTCTGCTATGGTACTCGGGATGGTCGGAGACAGAAAAGCCTTTCAGCCTCTCATAAACCTGTTGAGTGACCGGGATAAAGATCTTCAGGCTTCCGCAATTACCGCACTGTCCAATTTTAAAGACAGTTCGGATTTACTTCTTCCGTATCTTTCTAACAGTGATGACACGATCAGAATGAATGCTATTGTAGGGCTTTATAACAACGGAGATCCTGCCATAATGGATAAATTAAAGCCGAAACTTATAGATTTTATTCAAAACGATACCAGTGCAGATGTGCGTTATTATTCAGTTAAAATACTTGGAACCTTTAAAGATAGAGACACTATTTCATTTATAAGAAATGCTTTGAGAGATGAATCCGGGCGTGTACGTCTGGGTGCGGCAGAATCCCTCGCAGGTATGGCAGATAATTCCTGTATAAAGCCCCTTATAAATGTTCTGGATGACGAACGGCCTATGGTAAGTCATCAGGCTATACTTATACTTAGTTCTTTTGGTGACAGTGCAATCAGGGCTCTGACAGAAGCATTAAAAGACACGTCTTCATCAGATACGAAAAAAGCTCAAATAGCCATTGTTCTCGGCATGATAAAAAGTCCTGAATCATATAAAGCACTTCTTGAATCTTTAAATATTACTAATGGTGACATAAGGCACAATGTTTTCTGGGCTTTGAGTCACAGCAACGACAGTCAGGTAGAAGCTTTACTAATGGAAGCTCTTTTTCATGACGACCCTGCCATAAGGTTAAGTGCCAGTAATGCCCTTTCAAATATTAACCATGCCCTTCCTGTAGATTATATGCTGAAAGCGCTTTTCTCCGAAAAGATTGATGTAAGGCGCTTTGCTGCCATGGAATTATGGAAATGTAACTCTCCGTCATCTGTAAAGCCCCTGGTAGATGCCATGAAAGATGAAGATTACTTTGTCCAGAGATATGCGGCAGAATCTTTAATAAATCTGAACAATTCGCAGGCAGTGCCGTTACTTATAGGAAATCTCTCGGTACAGGATGAGATTGTAAGAGGTATATCTGCTTATGTATTATCCAATATAACACTTGATAAGTCTGCAGTTCCATCACTTATTAAGGCCCTGAGCGATAGTGATTCCGTCGTGAGACTCTATGCGGCAGATGCTCTCGGCAAAACAGGAGATCCCTCTGCGGCAGGCCCTTTAATTGATGCACTCCACGATCCTGAACCGGTAGTTATATTATATGCAGTGAAAGCTTTGAAAAATTTTCCATCCGGTAATACTGTTACAGCACTCACTGGGATGCTTGGCCACGAAGTATGGCAGGTAAGGAGCGAAGCGGCAAAATCCCTTGGAATATTAAGATCTCCTGCAGCAATTTCATCTTTAACCGTATTATTGAATGATCTGAATCCGGATGTGAGAAAGTCCGCAGTAGAAGCTCTTGGAAATATCGGGGACAGAAGTGCTGTTTCTTCTATTACATTAAAACTCGATGACGAATACAGTTCTGTCAGAGCCAGTGCGGCAGAAGCTCTCGGTAATCTCGGAGATAAGAGCGTATTGTCTGTATTGAAAGACAGATTAAATAGTGAAGAAAGTATTTTAACTATAAAAGCTATTCATGAGGCTATTGAAAAGCTTGAAAAATAGCTAGATATTTAATATCTGGAAGGTGGTCTTTTATGAGAAAATTGCTCCTTTTTTTATCAGTTTTTTTTCTCTTCTTTATGTCAGGCTGTGATTATTTAACATTGAATACGGATGAAGAGATTCTAATGGGAGAACAGGTGGCTTTGCAGGTAGAATCTTATTATGATATTTACAGAGATCCTGGAACAAATGCAAGGATTCAGAAGATAGGACGGGATATTTCCAGATTTGCTACAAGACCGTACCCATTCAAATTTACTGTTCTGGATTCAGATGAAGTAAATGCTTTCGCACTTCCGGGAGGACATATCTATATATTCCGAGGTCTTTTAGATATGGTTCTGAATGATGATCAGATTGCGGCAATTATTGCCCATGAAGTTACCCATATAGAGGCCCAGCATTTTGCACAGGTATATGAGAGAGTGAAGAGAAAGGAAATTTTTTATAATGTGGCAATTCTGGCTACAGGAGGAGTAGCATACAGACCCATACAGGTGTTATCCTATCTTGATGCATATGTATTTGAGCCTAAATTCAGTCGTGATAATGAAACAGAATGTGATATGTCCAGCGTTCAAATGCTTATTAATTCAGGCAGAAATCCTCATGAATTTGCAGAGCTTTTTAAAATATGGGAAAAGGAAAAGATGGATACAAGCTGGCTCCCCGGATGGATGAACAGTCATCCTGATTTTATAACAAGGATAAGAAATATCGAAGAAGAAATTTCCCTTCAGACAGGTCTGTTGAATCATAGTAATATATATATTGAACCAGGCAAAAAAAATTATGTTTTTGAAAGAGAAGAAGAAAAAAGTAATGTACCGGAAGAGGAACTCGCCGATTGTCTATCTATTGAACATAATAATGACATAATAAAAATAAAATGGACAGGTAAAGAGGATGAAATAACTAAAATCGAATGTTACGGTCTGAATAAAAAACAGAGAATTATAACTGACGGAAGAACAGTTTTTGCCCCTTTTACCGTTGAACTTAAAAAAGGTAATTCCGTAAAATATGTTATAGCTTCTGTAAAATATACCGGCGGAGAATTTTTATGGGATATAATTAAAATTTAAGCACCTTCCAATAGTCTATTTACCTGGCCGGTTCTGGCGGTCATAGACCGGTTCATAATTTACGCATACGAAAGAAATAAAGAAAAGTTTTTCTTAACTTGTTTTATAAGTTGACGATACAGTGACCCTGGTAAAAGAAGGCGATAAATGGGTCATAAAAGCGATTAAAGAAGACATCAAATAAGATAATTTATACTTTTGCATTTTTTGTAGGAACCCACTGTAGGGACCCACGGCTGTGCGCCCCTACAGTATAGTTTTCAGAAAAAATTAATTGTTCTTATCTTTTACAGGCTGAAGCAATTAATCTGAAATATTTCTCATCTGACAGGTATTCCGGTCTGGTAGCTTCAAAGGGATGTGTATCGATTTCGCAAATAACAGATTCCTCGATTTTACATAGCCCGTTGTCTTCAAAGGCTTTTTCTTTATTATAGAAAATACTTATCTCCTTAATTTCATTAAATATATCATCAGGCGACGCATAATTTAACTCTACATTCAATTTTTCCGCCAGTTTTTTTATAATCTGCCAGTTTTCGAGACCGATTTTTGAATCAAATATTTTATTAAATTTCTGAACCCTCCCGTCACAGGCAGTAAAGGTTCCTTCTGTTTCTATATAACCGGAGGAAGGAAGAATTATATCCGCTTTTTCTGCGGTTTTCGTTACAAAATAATCATGGACCATTAAAAATTCAAGATTTCTTATATATTCAATATTCTTACCTTCACATAAAGGATTTTCACCGAAGATAAGTGCTGCCTTTATTTCATTATTTTTCATTTTCTTCAGCAGATCTACCGGTTTGAATATGTCATGTAAATTTAAATTCCATTTTTTAGAAAGATTATCTATTTTTTCTCTTTCTCCATATTTTATATATCCTGGTAAATAGTAAGGCATAAAGCCCATATCCGGAAGTCCTGCAGAATTACAGTAATCTCTGACCAGTATCAGATGTTTTTCTCTGCCGATTTTTCCTGTAACCATCAGGAGATTTCCGATAGCTTTAAGATCTCCCCTGGCTTTTTCTTTATGACTGTCAATATTATAAATTACCGTAACATTTTTGCTCCTCATAAGCTCGCAGAATGCAAGGAGTTTATTTTTATCAACTCCCGTTATGCGTGACATATAATCAAGATTGAACTGATTTATAGACTGCTTAAAGATTTCAAAATTTTCTCTTTTTATGAAATCTTTATCTATATTACTTTTTTCAATTAACTCATTCATAATACCGTTCAACAGTACAGTATTTGTTCCCCTTCTGGAATCGAGCCAGAGATTTGAATATTTTGTTAAATGTATGTCACCGGAATTTATAACAACAAGTTTTACTCCTTTTTTTACTGCCTCTTTTATTTTCAATTCCATTATCAGATTTTCTTCTGTCAGATCTGAATTTATAACAACTATAACATCAGATGTTTCAAGTACATCAGTGGTGGCAGTAGAAGCCGTGATACCGAAAGAATAATCAAGACTGTCCTGTTCAATACCATTTAACATACCGGTAAAGGTATGAACATTATTTGTTTTAAGGCCCGCTCTTGCAAATTTCTGCAGTAAATATAGTTCTTCATTGGACATTTTAGGAGAACCGAATATAGCTACTGCTTCAGGGCCATATGTATGGATTATATGTTTTATCTTCCCTGCCGTTATATCCAGAGCTTCATCCCAGCTCGATTCTGACAGGGTTCCATTATGTCTGACCATCGGTTTCAAGAGTCTTCCTTTATCAAGGAGATAACGATAGCCAAATCTACCTCTCGCACAGAGGTAACCTCTGTTATGTGTAGTATCTTCTCCGTTTTCTACAGAAAAAATATCCTCTGTGACTGCATTAAAGGTCAGATTACATCCGGAGGAACAAAAGCTGCATATGGACGGTACTTTTTCTGTTACCCATGGGCCTGGTTTTTTGAGTACACTTTTTTCCGTAATTGCTCCTGTTGGACAGGCAGATATACAGTTACCGCAGTTTATGCATCCTGTTTCAAGGAGTTCTTTCTCCATGGCAGGTTTTACTACGGATTTAAACCCTCTGTATACAAAGCCCAGAGCGGACACATTAAGGATCTGGGCACAGGTCCTTACACATCGTCCGCAGGAAATACATTTATTCGGGTCAAGGGTTATAAATGGATGACGGCCATCTACTTTATATTTTCTTACTTCTCCTATAAATTTTGATATGTCTATATTGTATTCTGTGGCATATTGTTTCAGTTTGCAGTCAAAAAGAGCAGAACAGCCGCATGTCAGACATCTGGACGCTTCATGTTCTGCCTGTTCCGGACTGTAACCCAGCTCAACTTCTTCAAAGGTTTTAATCCTTTTCTCCGGGGGCAATTCAGGCATAATTTCTCTTTTAATTTTTTCATAATCTGTAAATTCACTTTCTGAGATTTCGCCAAATACATCTTTAGAGCTAAAAAATTCCTTTTTCACAGGTGTAACTTTGCCGGTTTTTAAAAATTCATCTATCGATTCTGCCGCCATGTGCCCATGTGCTATGGCATCAATCGCCACAGCAGGCCCTGTGGCCACATCGCCTCCGGCAAATACGCCCGGTATTGATGTTTCGAAACTGTTCATGTCGGTAGATATAGTATTCCATTTTGTAATGTTCAGTCTCTCATCTTTTTCAAGACCGTCAAGTTCCACCTGCTGTCCTATGGCAGATATTACAAAATCACAGTCGAGAACATATTCAGAACCGCTCACAGGAACAGGTCTCCGTCTTCCGCTTGAATCAGGTTCACCGAGGCCCATTTTTATACATTCAATCCCTTTAAGTATCCCCTCTTCTTTTACAAGTTTTACGGGAGCAGAGAGGAATATTATTTCTATTCCTTCATGGATGGCTGCTTCTATTTCCATATTATTGGCAGGCATTTCCTGTCTGGTTCTTCTGTAAAGTATGATAACTTTTTTTGCACCATATCTCAGAGCTGTTCTTGCCGCATCAATGGCAGTGTTTCCACCTCCTACCACTACTACTGTGCCGAAAATGGAAACTCTGCCGGGGAATTGAGAATTATATAGAAAATCTATACCTGAAATTACTTCTTTTGTACTATCCTCTTCAGGGACTCTCATTTTATTGGCACCCTGTGCTCCCAGGGCAAGATATATCGAATTAAAACCGTCTTTAAAGAGACTGTCTATCGTAAAATCCTTACCTATAGAAGTTCCCGTTTTTACTTTTACCCCTAAATCCGTAATCCATTTAATTTCTCTCGCAAGTACTTCTTTCGGAAGTCTGTATTCAGGAATACCCCACAGTAACATACCGCCAAGTCTCTCATGCTTTTCAAATATTGTTACATCATAGCCTTTTAGAATTAGATAATAGGCACAGGTCAGCCCTGAAGGTCCTCCTCCTACTACGGCAACTTTTTTACCGTTCTTTTCAGGCACTTCAGGGGTCCAGGGGTCTTCCATATCTATATCGGAAGCATATCTTTTAAGATAATCAATGCCCAGCGGTTCATCGACTTTATTTCGTCTGCATGATACTTCACATTCTCTGACACATACACGGCCGCACACGAGAGGTAAAGGATTGTTTTTTTTGATGAGTCTTACTGCTTCTCTGTATTTTCCCATAGACATAAGCCCTATATAACCCTGTATATCAACACCTGCAGGACAGGTTTCTTTACATGGCCCGATACAATCGGCATAATGATTGGATAGAAGAAATTCCAGCGCCATTTTTCTCGAATCCCTTATTCTCTCATTATCTGTATGTATAACCATTCCGTTACTTACGGGATTACAGCATGACGGAACAAGTTTGTTCAGTCCTTCTATCTCTACGACACAGAGGTAACATGAACCATATGGAGGAAGTTTGGGGTCATAACATAAATGCGGTATATCATCAATATTATGTTCCCTTACAACTTCCAGAATAGTTTTGTTATTTTCCGTAATTATTTCCTGACCGTTTATAGTAATTTTTACTGTGTTCATTATGAGAACCTCCGAAATCTATTTTAAGAGTTTAGATATAAATCTTAAAGACTGTCTGAATATATTATTATTAAAAGCTTAGATATAAATCTTAAAGACTGTCTGAATATATCATTGTTTAAGAACTGCATCAAACTTACATGTATCGAAACATTTTCCGCATTTAATGCACTTATTCCCGTCAATCATATGAGCTTTCTTCTTTTCTCCTGTAATTGCATTTACCGGACAGACTCTGGAACAGGCTGTGCAGCCCGTGCATTTTTCAGGCATAATAGTAAATTTCAGGAGGGCAGAACAACTGGCTGCAGGACATTTTTTATCTTTTATATGTGCTTCATATTCTTCTCTGAAATATTTAATTGTTGTAAGTACAGGATTGGGAGCAGTCTGTCCGAGGCCGCAGAGGGTATTGTCTTTTATTTTCCGTCCCAGATCCAGGAGTGTTTCTATATCTCCGTCTTTACCTTTTCCCTCTGTTATCCTTTCCAGAATTTCTAGCATTCTTTTTGTTCCTATGCGACAGAAGGTGCATTTGCCGCATGATTCGTTCTGTGTGAAATTGAGGAAAAATCTTGCCACATCAACCATACATGTCGTTTCATCCATTACCACAAGCCCGCCCGATCCCATAATTGCTCCTGTTTTATTTATCTGCTGGTAATCAATTTGAAGGTCTTCCATGGAGGCAGGTATACAGCCTCCTGAAGGACCACCCATCTGAACGGCTTTAAATTTTTTATTTTCCTTGATGCCTCCCCCTATTTCATGGACTATTTCCTTTATGGTTATGCCCATGGGAACTTCTACAAGTCCTCCTCTGGCAATCTTTCCTGCCAGGGCAAAAACCTTGGAACCTTTACTGTTATCTGTCCCCATAGAAGCAAAGGCATCTGCACCGTTTAATATAATCCATGGTATATTGGCAAAGGTTTCTACATTATTTATATTTGTAGGCTTTCCCCAGAGACCTTTATTGGCAGGGAAAGGCGGCCTGAATCTCGGTGTGCCCCGTCTTCCTTCAATGGATGCAATAAGGGCCGTCTCTTCTCCGCAGACAAATGCTCCGGCACCTTCTTTTATTTTTATCTTAAAATTCATATTTGAACCGAAGATATGTTTTCCGAGGAAACCTTTTTCTTCAGCCTGTTTTATTGCTTTTTTAAGTCTTTCTATTGCTTTCGGATATTCTGCACGGACATATATATAGGCTTCATCCGAGCCTATGGCACAGGCACAGATTATCATTCCTTCAATTACAGAATGAGGATCACTTTCAAGGACGCTTCTGTCCATGAATGCTCCGGGATCTCCTTCGTCTGCATTACATATGACATATTTTTTTTCTCCCTGTGCCTGGCGGCAGAATTTCCACTTCAGGCCTGTGAGGAATCCCCCGCCTCCCCTGCCTCTTAATCCTGATTTTTCGACTATATTTATAACTTCTTCTGGAGTATATTCTCTTATCACTTTTTCTATCGCTTTATAACCGTTACATGCCATATACTCTTCTATGGAATTCGGATTTATAAGGCCGCAGTTCCTGAGCACTATTCTTTTCTGCTTTTGAAAAAATGAATCGTCCGGAAGTGCTACAGGCCCTTTTACAAGCCATTCATTAACAGGATTGTCTCTTATTATATGTTCTTCTATTATTTTATTTATCTTATCAGGCGTAACTTCCCCGTAGATATAACGGAAACCGTTCCCGTCAGTTAATTCTACAAGTACTTCTCTGTAGCACATACCGATACATCCTGTTTCAGAAAGTTCTGCATCCAGATTATGTTTTTTTATTTCATCTTTTAACGCACCGTAAACCTTTTCACCACCTGCGGATATACCGCAGGTTCCCATACCTACTGTGATTTTTTTCATAAATTTAAAACCTCGCCTTTTTTCTATTTTGCATTCATATAATCTTTCAATATCTTCTTCACTTTCCCTGGAGTCAATCTCCCGTAGGTTTCATTGTTGATCATTATAACAGGTGAAAGGGAACAGCAACCGAGACAGGCCACAGATTGATACGTAAAGAGTCCGTCTTCTGTTGTTTCATCATATTTTATACCGAGTTCTTCCTCTATGGCTTCATTTATTTTCTTTGCATTGTTTACATGACACGCTGTACCGTTACATATTTTAATCACATATTTTCCGATAGGCTTAAGACGAAACTGTGCATAAAAGGTTACTACTCCATATATGTCTGCCGGAGGAATACCTGTTATTTTACTTATGTAATTAATGGCAGTTTCAGGTATATACCCGTATGTATCCTGGGCTGATTGAAGAAGTGGTATGAGAGTTCCGCTCTCTCCACCGTATTCCCATAAAGCTACATTAAATGCCGGATTTTTTTCTTTTGCCTCCAATATTCACACCTCCTGAAAAATAATTTCTGTGCTTCAAGTAAATAATATTATAATCAAAAAGGTAAATTAAAGCAATATTTATCAGGTATCAAAAGCCTTTCTATACTCTCTTGCAAAAATAAAGACATAAGAAAATCAATAATATAAAAGAATATTCAATTTTGCATAGAATTAATCCTGTAAACAAAAACTGAATACAGGAGAAAAAGTAATGAAAAATGTAAAGAAGGCATGGTTCACCCTTATAAATTTTAACAGATAAATCCTCAAAAAGTACATAAGCTATCTATCAAAAAAGAAACAAAAATTCAGATTAACGCTAAAAATTAATATCCAAGCAACTGTAACCAGGTAAGATGTTTCTTACCTGTAAATACTTGCAGACGACTTTTCCCAACTCTATCAGGGAATTTATCACATCTTTCTATGGTTTTAGTATTGAAGTAAAACTGTAATAGATTGAGAAAGTTACTTCTTCCAATAGTTTTTCTTAAAGAGAAATAAGGTCTTATCAAGCTATTAACATTTTCCACTATACTACTGGCTCTAAAAGTATTATCTAATAAGGCCTTTACCTGTGTCTGTATAGGTTTTAAATCTTTCGCAAATTTTGATAATAACTTGCCTTCTATACTTATCTTTGAAGATAATTACCTTTTTTAAATATACCGAAAAACCTTATCATTACTGGTATAATTATTGAATTTTTTTATGTAATTATCTATGCAAAAAAGTATAAAATCCAGTATTTGCAATGTTCTTCACCAAAAGTAAGCTGTCGATAAAGTATTTTTATATCATCAATATTCAGGTCATAGTGGTTATCCTCTTTGAATTTAATCAGTTTTTCATCCAGAACTCTGGCAAAAGATAGAAGTTTTTCTTTATTATTCTTCAAATACTTTACCAGAGCTCTTATATCAAGTTTATTTTCACTTCTTTTCTTTATCTCATCTAAAACATAATCATATATCCATACTCTCTTTTCATAACTTTCTGAATAGATATCCATAAGTTCATAAAACCACTGAGTTAAAATCCAGAAATCATCATATAAACTTATGGCTTCTTCCATTTCTGACTGAACCAATTTATATTTTCTACCATATTTCTGTCCCTGCTTTTTTAATAAGGCTTTAAGAAATCTATCTTCTATTTCGTAGAATTTCTTTATTTCTTTATAAGCTTTATTTTCCAGTCTCTTTAAAACTTTAAATATTTCTCTTATTGTATGGAAGAAATCACTCTGGATTATGGCGTCTCTATATACTTCTTTCACACCTTTGTGCATCCCCAATGCCTGGTCCATTACTGCATAAATTAACTCAAGCCCCTGTTTCTCTTGCTTCTCTAATAAAGCTAATCCCCAATCATCTCCACTTCTTCCACATCCTTCTTCCAACAGAAATATATAAGAACTTCTTAAATCTACTCCCACAAGAGAGGGGATATTATTACTGAATATCTCATCTAATGCCCCTTCCTTTATTTTACTTAAATCCTGATTCTCATTGAATATTTTTGCTTTTTCCCCTGCACGATTAAGAATATTACTTATAGTTCCGATACTTATGTCATAATCAAATACTATCTTCATAAATTCTTTTATTCCTCTACAGGAACTATGGCATACAAGGGAGAGACATATAACTATTTTTTCGATTAATTTTTTCTTATTTTCTTCTTTTAAATTATAATTTTTTAACCAGCTTTTCTCGATAAAGTTATCTAAATTCCCTTTTTGGCCATCGATTTCTATACTTCTGGGTATATTTGCTGAAACTCGTTTGCTTATTGTATAATTACTCATCTTTTTTTTTATCCTTAATTTTTTAGAATTTTTTAAAAAATTTAAGGATTTTTTCTTTTTTTCCTCTTTTTTTATATCACAAAAGCAGAGTTTTTATTTAAGGTTGAACCATGCCATTATATGGATGGAATAAAAACTTTGATAGCCATGATTAAATACGGTTATCCTGTAATATGCAATAATCTGTCTTTTTTACACGCTCTATCAGAGTTATCATAGGATTTTTCAACTACTTACCGGATTTTATATGTAAGGAGGTAACGCAAAGTTTGCGCGTTTAAATAGTTTATAATTTCAGTAGACTATTTCGACATGAACCCTTACATAGAGCCATTTCCAGAACATTCTATCAGAAGTGTACTTTTTCTGTCTGACATGGTTTTTCCGTCATACTCGACAGAACCCTGACTGCATATATCTTTTCTGTATTATCTGTCTTAAATATAAATGGCGTTAAGTAGCATTTAATGACATTCTATCATGAGAGCGTTAATTGTAAGTGGAATTTATGTTATAGAGAGAGGGGCAATTTTTGATATAAAACTACTCTTTAGAAGTAGCTTTCTTAAAATCATGCTGATATCCATCATAGACATTTTCATACATTGTCATCTTATCACCGTTGATTACTACGTCGTATGGCATAGTACCTTCTCCACCGATATATAATAAATCTGTCGTCTTCCCGGTTCTGATTGATTTTCCACTCTTATAAACAATCTTCTGTGTATCTATTACTTTTCCATCCTTGTAATACACTATATTATCAGTATTAATAGTAATGCCATCATATCCGACATTCTTATTACCATGACCATCCATTCCGCCACTGGATGAAA
Organism: Bacillota bacterium; assembly: GCA_029555925.1. The sequence goes on along the minus strand of JAKPQU010000622.1, from coordinate 1,491 downwards.
CGAATATCCATTCTGGAGTTCCGACTTCAGATGGTGTTATAACAGGTACATGTGTATTTGTATCAGGTACCGGTGTATTAGAAGACGATGCTGAATTACATCCTGTAACCGCTAATATTAACAGGAATAGGAATATAATATTAAATAGTTGTTTCATAGAACTCCTTATATAAAACTCTATTGATTGATAATCTTTTCCACTTCTTCTATAGATGTTACATCCAGGGTAGCCAGCAATATCTCCTCCAGCTTCTCTACACTGTGTACATCCTTAATCTTATCTTCAATAGCCTGGGGAAGTTCTTTAAACTTCTTCCTGAGTAACGTCAAGATGGCTTCCTGCTTACCTTCAAATTGCCCCTCAACTTTACCTTCAGCTTTTCCTTCATCTCTTATATCTGCAACCAGAGTCTCAAGCATAACTTTCCCTCCTTCTTTAACATGGGTTTTCATCTTTATACCCTTATGTTTTAAATACTTTCTGAGCCATATTACATAGAACCTACCAAATTCAGAAGCATAATCTATCCTGTCACTTACAACCTGTTCTGCCTCTTTAAGTTCCCCTTTCGTTCTGGCAGTAAGTAAATAGAATAGACCGGCAATCAGATTATCCAGGGCAGTCATCCTCTTCAGCTCTTCCCTTGGTTTTGACTGTAATGTTACCAGGTAATGCTCAAAATTAGGTACATACCTTTGCAGTCTCTTATATGGCGTAGCTATTAAATCTTCTAACCTGGTATGGGCATTATAATTTTGTGTGCCTGTATAAAGAACTACAGGGAATACCGGCGGTAAATAATCATCTATGGAAATCTCTTTCTGCTTTATCAGATCTTCATAGAGTAATAACATATAATTCAGTATTCTCAAAGGCATCAGCTTGTCTACCGTCGATTGGAACTCCACGACCAAATAGAGATAAGCACATTTACCGCCTGTCATATTCAGCTTTAAAACCAGGTCTGTGTATTTATTCTTAAAGGTCTTTGCTATATAACTGGTATTCTTCTTCTCTATACGGGTGAAATCTATATCATTTATAAAGTCAGAATCTACAAACCCCTGCAGGAAATCCCTTACTATCTCAGGCCTGCTGAATAATTCCTTCAATGTCTTATCATACAGATGATGTTCCATAGTTATATAATACCATATTTTACTGCCGGAAAGAAGATATTGTTCCTGTTTTATCATGTAAATTTGACCTCTTATAAAGAGGAGAAAGCCAGTATCTGTTAAACTACATATAATAACACATGTGCAGAGGAGGTTCAGGATGAGTAAGAAACAGGATGAAATGCCAAACTGGCAGCCCTTAAGCATGATGCCTACTATTGCATCTATTATTGGGTATTTTTGCCCAACCCCTCGAAAAGGCCGGTAGGATTTTTAAGTATATAACTTCCCCTTTATTTACCTCGGTGTAATTTATGTTTTTTCATCCAACGATGCAAGTTACTTTCTGTAGTGTCATATCGTTTTGCTATA
>JAKPQU010000611.1 GCA_029555925.1 Bacillota bacterium | reverse complement strand
TATAGCAGTTATAATAACTCTGCTGATAGTAATTGCATTTGTATCCTTTGCCGTGTTGCGGGTAAAAGCGAAATTAAAAAATGCAGACAGTCACAAAAAACCTTTGGCAGGTCTGGCATCTAAAAATGCCGGAATTATATTTGATGAACGGTCGTCTGATGAAGATCGTGAATCATGAAAAGTGAAAAGTGAAAAAATAAACATTACGTTGTAAATAACCCGGTCACCGGTAAATGATAACTGATCACTGATAACTGACAATTAAATATCCCCTTTGTGAAGCGCTCTTAATTTTAAGAGATTGATGGAGTGAATGTATTTTGTTAAAAAGGCTTTCTCTTTATGGATTTAAGACCTTTGCAAAAAAAACGGAAATAGAATTTAATCATGGTATAACCTGTATTGTAGGCCCCAATGGAAGCGGAAAAAGCAATATTTCAGATGCCCTGAGATGGATTTTAGGTGAACAGGGCATGAAACCTCTTAGAAGTGATAAGCTTACAGAAGTCATATTTGCAGGCAGTGAATATCGTAAACCCCTTAATATATCCGAAGTAGTTATGCTGCTGGAAAACAAATCGGAACGTTTTCCTCTGAAATATTCAGAGATTGAAATAACAAGAAGAATTTACAGAGATAATAAAAGCGAATTTCTCATAAATCGCACTCCATGCCGCCTGAAAGATATACAGGATATATTTCTGGATACAGGTCTCGGTAAGGGCGGAATATCAATGATCGGACAGGGACAGATAGAAAAAATCATAAGCTCTGATCCGTCTGAGAGAAGGGCTCTCTTTGAAGAAACTGCAGGTATTAATAAATATCAGCACAGAAAACAGGAAGCCATGAAGAAACTTGAAGCAACAGGGAACAATTTACTCAGGCTCTCTGATATCATAAAAGAAGTTGAAGACAGAATAGCACCTCTCAAACAGGAAGTAAACAAACTGGGCAGATTTAACCGTTATAAAGAGAGAGTGGAAACTCTTCAGAGAGAACTGCTGCTTCAGGAATATTTTTCTCTGTCTCAGAAAGATGAAGAAGCTCTCAATCATCTGAAACATGCCACAGAACAGGTAGATAACATTAAAGAAAATTTAAAAAATCTGGAAATAAACCATAAAAATCTTTCAGAAGAACTAAAAGAACTCTCCAGAGATAAAGAGACATATGAAGGTCAGATAAATAGCCTTACAGTAGAGTTAGAACAGGTAAAGGGAAGAACTCATTCCTATATAACAAGAAGAAAGGAACTGAAGGAAAGACTTGCCAGCACATTACAGTTAATGGGCTCACTGGAAGAGCAGAAGAAAAAACTCATTGAAGACAGGGAGAAAGACATATTAAGACTTGAGGAGTTAAAGAAAAAAGCGGAACAACTGACTCTGGAAATTAACAGCAAGGAAAAAGAACATAAAAAAGATCTGGAATATTTAAGTGAACTGAGAGAAAAATATAATAAATCCAAAGAAGAAGTACTTACATGTGCTCAAAAAATAACAGAAAAGTCAAAAGAAATGGATAAACTTTCTTCCGACCATGAAGAACTGAAAAGAGAAATGTTCAGGCTCCAGGAAGGAAGAAGGGAAACTGCAGAAAAGATAAAAGAACTTGCCCTCCACAGAGATGATACATTAAAAACTCTGGAAAAAGTTTCTAGAGATAAAGATGACATAAAAAGAGAGATTGCCGGCCTGAAAGAAAAAAAGCAAAATTTGAACGGATCTCTTGAAAAGCTCAGAATAGATCTGGTTAATTTATTCAAAAATTTTTCAGAAAAGGAAGTGCGCCTTAATTTCTTAAAAGAACTGGAAAAAAGTTTCGAAGGTTATTTTCCCGGTGTAAAGGCAATTATGACTGCCAGAAAGAAGAACAGAGAATTATCAGGTATTACAGGTGTAGTTGGCTCTCTCATACAGGTCCCTCAGATATACGAAAAAGCCATAGAAGTTGCCCTTGGAGGCCATATCCAGGATATAGTCACAGAAACAGACAGAGATGCCAGACTATCGGTGGAATTCCTGAGGTCGACAGGAAAAGGAAGAGCTACGTTCCTCCCTCTTAATATCATAAAAACGTCTTATTATGATTTTTCAAGGGAAGGAGGATGGGTTAAACAACCTTCTGTCATAGGACAGGCAAGTAAACTGGTAGACTATGACAGGAAATATGAAAACGTTATAAATTATCTTCTGTCCCATTTTTATATAGTAAAAGATCTATCGTCAGGTATTGAATTATTAAAATCATACAATCTTTCGGCCACTCTCGTAACACTGGACGGCGACATAATAAGACCGGCAGGAGCCATAACAGGAGGAAGCACAGAAAATAAAAAGGCAAGCATTCTGTCCCGTACAAGGGAAATAGAAGAACTTTCTCTTCAACTTTCTGAAATAAAGAGCAGAAAGGAAACACTTCAAAATAAAGAAACTGCTCTTCAGAAAGAAAGCGGTGTCATAGAAAAAAATCTGAAAATACATCTGGAAAAACTTGCATCTCTCGAGACAGAACTTTCAGATATGCTGAGAAAAAAAGACCGGATAATACTTGAAGAAAAACAGCTTCAGGAAAAACTGAAAGAACATGAACATCATGTAGAATTAAATGCTCAAAAGCAGAATAAAGTAAACCTGTCTATGGGAAATATTCAAATGGAACTGGTTACTTTAAGGGATAGAGAAAAAATTCTGGAGATTGAAAGAAAAGAACTGGAAAGAAAACTTTCCCTGCAGGAAGCTACTGAAGGTAAAGTGCTGGAACAACTGAACCGGTCAAAGATGGAACATGCAAGACATATAGAAGCATGTAGTAATCTTGAATCTTTTATTAAATCCCGGGCAGAACAGAAAAAACTGCTGGAAAATAATTATGCTTCATGTTCTGAAGAAAGGGAACATCTTCAGGAAAACCTGTTGAAAATGGATGAAGAAGAAGGAGCGGATAATATAAAACTCCGGAAACTCGTTAAAATCTATGAAGAAACATCAGAAAGTTTAAGAAACAGGAAAAAAGAAGAAGTATTAAAAGAAAAAGAAATCAATTCAACAGTTCAACATATTCAGAATCTCAGAGAAGATCTGATACAAAAAGAAGAAATAAAACAGGAAATGCATATAATAAAAGCCAGGGTGAATGCAGAAAAAGAAATGGTGGAAGCAAAGCTCCCGCCATCTTACAGTAAACCTGAATTTATCGATCCTGAGAAAATAGCACAGGAAATGGAAACTCTCAGGAACAGAATGACTAATATGGGATTTATAAATTATAATGCAGCAGTAGAATATGACGAACTAGACAAACGTTACAGATTTCTTATAGAGCAGAAAGCTGATATGGAAGAAGCCATATTTTCCCTGAACAAAGTAATTGAAGATCTGGAAAAAACATCCAGGAAAAAATTCAAAGAAACCTTCTCTCTTGTATCGGCAGAATTTTCTGCCATATACTCTTCCCTATTCCCGGGAGGCCAGGCCCATTTAACACTTACAGACGAAGAGAATATCCTGAAGAGCGGAATTGAAATAGGAATCCATCCCCCGGGAAAAAGACTTCAGTCTATATCACTTCTTTCAGGAGGAGAAAAAACTATGGCAGCAGTTATACTGCTTCTCTCCATATTTAAGGTTAAACCGACGCCATTCTGCGTCTTTGATGAAGTGGATGCAGCTCTTGACGATACAAACACGGCACTTCTGGCCGATTGTATCAAAGATTTCTCAAATATGTCACAGTTTATTATCATATCACATAATAAAATAACCATGGAAAAAGCTGATGTTTTATATGGTGTTACTATGGAAGAGCCCGGTGTATCTGATATAATATCCATAAAACTGGGAGATCCTGTTCTGGATGAAATTATGAAAGATAAAGAAGAAGTGTGTATATAAGAGTGAAAAGTGAATGGTGAATAGAGTTTATAGTTTAAGGTTTATAGTTGAGAGTTGACTGATTTTAAACTCTCAACCCCCAACGTTCAACTCTCAGCTTTATTTAACGCATCACGTCTCACGACTATAAAGGAGGAAAAATGTTTAAATTATTTAAAAGCGACAACTGGCTTACAAAAATAAAAGACGGTCTTTTAAAAACACGAGACAATCTGACTGCAAGGGTAAAAAACTTATTTTCCGGGAGAAGTAAAATAGATGAAGAACTATGGGAAGAACTTGAAGAAGTACTTATATGTGCCGATATGGGCGCCCAGACTTCTATGAAAATAATTGAAGAATTACGGAAAAAGGCAAAAGAACTAAAAATACAGGAACCGGAACAATTAATAGATCATCTTAAAGAAATCATAAAAAACTGTTTTACACACAGGGAATTAGGGCTTTTTACAGCAGAAAACAAACCTACTGTTTATATCATGATAGGTGTAAACGGTTCCGGTAAAACTACAACCATAGGGAAACTGTCTCACAGACTTAAAAGCGATGGGAATAAAGTAATCATAGCTGCAGGCGATACATTCAGAGCTGCAGCTATAGAACAATTAGATGTATGGGCTACAAGAGTCGGTGTGGAAATCATAAAAAACAAACAGGGCTCAGACCCTGCATCTGTATGCTTTGATGCCATACAGGCAGCAAAAGCCAGAGGAGCCGATTATCTCATCATAGATACTGCAGGAAGGCTTCAGACAAAATATAATCTTATGAATGAATTGAAAAAAATAGGAAAAATCATATCACGGGAAATACCTGATGCCCCCCATGAAACACTTCTGGTTCTGGATGCCACTACAGGTCAAAATTCCCTTTCTCAGGCAAAAATCTTCAATGAAGCGGTGCCACTTACCGGTATAGTGCTTACAAAGCTTGACGGCACTGCAAAAGGCGGCATGATAGTTGCCATAGAGAATGAACTGGGCGTGCCGGTAAAACTCGTAGGTGTAGGAGAAGGTATGGAAGACCTTCAGGATTTCGCCCCTCAGGCTTTTGCAGATGCATTGTTTTAATTAATCTATTGACATACTTTACCCATTTTATTATAATTAATTTTTAGCCATTTATTGGCGTATTTTTCGTAATTGAAAGACAGGGATTACGTAAAGTGAGAAAATCTATAAATAATGAGTATTTGATAGAATTTTTGCTCACGACTTACGACTTAGTACCGTAACAGGTAAAAGGGTATCCATAAAAAGCTTCTGCCTGGCAGGCTCTGGAGAAGAAAAATTAGTTTTTTATATGGAATTAAAAATTAAATAAGGGCTAATTTATTGTCTGTAAAACAAATTAAATAAGGCAAAT
>JAKPQU010000603.1 GCA_029555925.1 Bacillota bacterium | reverse complement strand
CAATAAATTAGCCCTTATTTAATTTCTAATACTATAGAAAAAACGAATTTTTCTTCTCCAGAGCCTGCCAGGCAGAAGCTTTTTATGGATACCCTTTTACCTGTAGCGGTACTCAGGAATGAAAATTTATTAATTGTCTCTTTCCTCGCGTCACGCGTTACGCGTTACGCATCACGATTAATATATTTGAGACATTTATTTAACTGCCATTCCTTTAACTACTCCAAGATGCGATTTCCCAAGTCCTGGAGAACCTACTGGAAGCCACATGCCTTTCTTCATTTGTGTATCTGGTCTATCTACAATCTTCAATTTGACACTTCATAACTTATTAGGATTTAAGTCGTCGTGACGCGTAACACGTGACGCGTGACGGGTTTAATCCCTGCGCATCACGCATTACGTTTTACGCATTACGAGGTCATTATTTATGGATAGTTATGAAACTAACTATAAAAGTTATAATTTTTTTAAATCAGCCACTAACTGCTATGACGAATGAAAATCTATTCCTCCAGTCACGCGTTACGCATTACGATTCTCCTATATACCTATTGCTTTATGGTGACAAACAAACTAAAATACAGGTAATATATTTTTGGAAAGGTAGATAATTATGAAATCTTTAGTACTGGCAGAGAAACCTTCTGTTGCGAAGGAAATAGCCCATACACTTGGATGTAACACAAAAGGGAACGGCTATTTTGAAGGCTCTCAATATATTATAACATGGGCTCTCGGACATCTTGTAACACTTAAAACACCGGAAGATTACGGAGATAAATATAAAAGCTGGACAGCTGACACACTCCCTATGATACCGGAAAAACTGGAAACGAAAATAATTCCGGGATCAAAAAAGCAGTTCTATAATATTAAAGAAATTGCAAAGAGAAGTGATATAAACGAACTCATTATCGCCACAGATGCGGGAAGAGAAGGAGAACTTGTGGCAAGGCTTATTATGGAACATATACACTGGAAAAAACCTTTTAAGAGATTATGGATTTCTTCCCTTACACAGCAGGCAATAAAAGAAGGATTCTCCAGATTAAAACCGGGAAGAGAATATGATAATCTCTTCAATGCAGCAAAATGTAGAAGCGAAGCGGACTGGCTCATAGGACTGAATGTCACCAGGGCTCTCACTATAAAATATAATGACCAGCTTTCTGCCGGAAGGGTTCAGACTCCGACCCTTTCAATGATGGTAAAAAGAGAACAGGAAATAAGAAATTTCAGACCTGTTCCTTTCTGGACTCTGGAAGCCTCTTCAGGAGGCTTTACCGCACAATATGTGGATAAAAATAATAATGCCAGAATATTTGATAAAACAGAAGCAGACAACTTGAAAGCAAAACTTTCAGACAAAACTGCCACGGTAAAAAGTGTCGTAAAAAAAGAAAAACAGGAAAATGCTCCTCTGTTTTATGACCTGACGGAACTTCAGAGAGAGGCAAACAGGAGATACGGATTTACCGCACAGAAAACCCTGAAATCATTGCAGTCCCTTTATGAATATCATAAACTTGTTACATATCCCAGGACAGATTCACGGTATATTACAGATGATATTGTTCCGACCCTGAATCTGAGATTAAATTCCCTCCCTTACGACTATAAAAATTATGTTTCCGAAATAATAAAGAATAAAATGCCGGTAAATAAATCGTCGGTAAATAACAGTAAGGTTACGGATCATCATGCCCTTTTACCTACGGAAGAAAAAGCACAGACAGGCAATTTAACACAGGAAGAAATGAAGATTTATAACCTGATAGTAAAAAGATTTATAGAAAATTTCTATCCTCCTTTTAAATATGAACAGGTAAAGGTTACACTGGACATTGACGGAGAAATGTTCATCGCATCAGGCAGAACTATAAAGGACATGGGATGGAAAAAGGTTGAAGACAGATCAGACGGAGAAAAAAGTCTTCCTGAACTGAAAGAAGGTCAGAAATTCGATAAAGTCAGATTGGAATTGAAAAGCAGTCATACAGAACCACCTCCGCGCCATACGGAAGGAACACTCCTTACGGAAATGGAAAAACACTGTCTTGGCACACCTGCTACAAGAGCGGAAATAATAGAAAAACTCATAAATGTAAATTATGTGGAAAGGCATGAAAAAAGCCTGATTCCCACAGAGAAAGGTAAACAGATTGTAGATATAGTAGTTACCGATCTCAGAAGTCCTGACCTTACCTCAAAATGGGAGAAAGAACTTGAAGATATAACAAAAGGGAAAAAACAGAGAGAAGATTTTATGAAGGATATTGTTTCAAATACTGAAAGACTTGTTAAAGAAACACTTCAGGCAGATAATTCTTACAAACACAGTAATATGATCAGCAAAATCTGTCCAGAATGCGGTAAAAATCTCCTGGCTGTTACAAAAAAAGATACACTGCTTCATACATGTTCTGATAGAAACTGTAAATTCAAAGAAGTGGTGGGACGGCTTTCCCATAAAAAATGTAAAAAGTGCCATGGAAAAATGGAAATGAAAGAAGTAAAAGGTGACACAATTTTTACATGTAAAAAATGTAATATAGAACAGAAACTATCGGAGATGGCAGAAGGCGGCAGAGCAAACAGGAGAGAACTTTCCAGTATTAACAGGAAGAATGATGAAGAATTTAAAAAAGCAGATAATCCTTTTGCAGCTTTGAAGGATTTTTTCAATTAGCCGTCTAATTTTCTAGGTAACGCGTGACGCGTGACGCGTGGGATGATAACCTGTATTACGAGCTTATCCGAAATTTTCACACATGAAAGGTAATGTTTCGGATAGGTTTCAGTTACTGACAGCTATACAGAAATGGTAATCATACTTTACCCGTCACGCGTTACGCGTTACGCGTCACGATTAATAAGAAAGGAGACTATTTATGGCTATAAGAGAAGGTGCCTGGGATTGTCCTGCATGCGGGCAGAAAAGAAACAGAGGGCCGGAGAAATGTTGCGGTGCATGTGGGTCACCGAGAGGAACAGATGTAAAGTTTTATCTTCCTGAAGATGCACAGGAGGTTACAGATGAAGAAGCATTGAAAAAAGCAAAAAGCGGGCCTGACTGGAACTGCCAGTATTGTAACGGTGACAATGGTGCAGATAAAGCTTTCTGTACCGGCTGCGGCGCAGGTAAAGACGGTTCTCCTCCGAGAGAGGTTAAGTTTATACCGACAGGCGGGGAAAATACCGGTAAAGAACCTGCCAAAGAACAGGTTAAAGATTCTGCTAAAGAATCTACAAAATCTTCATCGACAGCGGCAAAAGGCGGATGTCTGGCTTTACTGATGAGCTTTCTCCTTTTTATACTTATAGGTTGCTGCTGTTCATCCTTTTTTGCAAAAGATACTACTGTTACAGTCAATGGTTTTAAATGGGAAAGAACAATAGAAATAGAAAAACTGAAAACGATAAGAGAAAAAGCCTGGGAAGGACAGGTACCTGCCGGAGCCGAAGTTGTATCCAGATCAAAAGAAATATATAAATATGAAAAAGAACAGATAGGAACGGAAAGAAAAACTAAAGTTGTTAAAGAAAAGGTTCAGACAGGGACAAAAAAAGTCAAAACCGGTGTAAAAGATATGGGAAATGGCTACTTTGAAGATGTCTATAAAGAAGAACCTGTTTATGAAACAAGGGAAAAAGAGGAAACCTATGAAGTGCCTGTTTATAAAGAAAAACCTGTATATAAACAGAGAGTAACCTATGAAATAGACAGATGGAGTGTAGTAAGGACAGAAAAGGCAAAGGGCAATGATCAGAAAGCTTCATGGCCGAGAATAAACCTGAGATCGAAAGAAAGAGAAGGGAAAAGAACAGAAACCTATACAGTGTTATGTACAGATGATAAAGGGAAGCAGTTGACTTACAATCCTAAAACTGAACAGGAATGGCTTTCTATTGAAAACGGAAAAACCTATAAAGCAAAAGCTGCCTTTGGAACAGTTACAGAACTGATGAAAGAGTGAGCATTTGTCAGTGACCAGTTATCAGTGACCGGTGCTCTGTAACCGGTATTATTTATTATTTCCTGTACCATGGAGGTAAAAAAAATAAGAGTATTTTTTATATTATTTCTTATCCTTACATTATGTATTTTTAAAGTTTCTTCTAAAGAAAAAACTTTTACTATGACTTTTGTAGGAGATATACTGCTTGATAAAAACTATCTCCCTGATGAAGTTTATCCCTTTAAGTATGTAGAAGAAATACTTCAAAAGAGTGATATAACAGCGGGAAATCTGGAGTGTCCTGTAAGCACGAGAGGTTATCCCAATCCTGCCAAAAATCCTGCATCAGTAGCTTCCGGAAGGGAATATATATTCAGAGCTTCTCCCAAAATGGGTGAAAGTCTTTCCCAGGCAGGTTTTGATCTATTGAGTCTTGCAAATAATCATTCAATGGATTATGGCCCTGATGCATTGCTGGACACACTGGATTTTATTCATAGTTTCAACGGAGGAACCGCAGGGGCAGGTAAAAATATATATGATGCCAGAAGTCCCTATTATATCCAGGTCAACAGTACACTGATAGCTTTCCTGGCATATTCCGAGATAGTTCCTTCCAGCTACGGAGCAATGCAATATTCGCCCGGTATATCAGTGGCTTCTATGGATTATAACAGAGATTATTTCTGTGAAGACATAAAAAAAGCAAAAGAAAATGCAGATATAGTTGTAGTGTATTTTCACTGGGGAGAAGAAAGAAAATTCTATTCAGACAGAATACAGAGGGATTTTGCCAGAAAAGCAGTAGACATAGGAGCAGACCTGGTCATAGGTTGTCATCCCCATGTAATTCAGGGCATAGAAAGATACAAAAACGGGCTAATTGCCTACAGTCTTGGGAATTTTGTTTTTAACCCTTCAGATGATGCTTCAAGAGAAACAATAATTCTTCAATGTATCTTTGAACATGAAAAATTATCAGATATGAATATTATACCTGTTTATATTCAATCAGGTAAACCTGTACCGGCAACAGGAGGAAGAAAAAATAAAATTATGGAAAGAATAAGAAATCTTTCTGCCGAACTGGGCTTTAACCTTAATATATAGGGAGTTATGGAAAATGAAAAGAACATTAAAATTGAAAATGATCGTATATATCTGGGGCACTACTGTATTATTATTCTCACTTATTTTAGCTATAAATTTTTATTTCAATGAATATCAGGTAATGACAAACCTGAAAGCAATAGGTGAAACCTTTGCAGGATATCAGGCAAAAAAAATTGATGAACAATTTTCCAAAGCAGCAGTTATACCTGTTATGAATGCCATAGCTGTTGAAAAATTATTAGAAAACAAAGATGGGAAAGCTCTTGAAAGTTACCTTAAAGAAGTACTGGAGAAGAATAATTATATATTCGGCACATGTATTGCTTTTGAACCGTACGGTTTTTATAAAGATAAAAAATACTTTGCCCCTTATTATTATTTCAGTGATCCCAGAGGCAATAAACCTGCATTTGTAGTTCTCGGCAATAACGAATATGATTATTTTTCTCAGGATTGGTACAGGTTGCCTGTAGAGTCAGACACACCTGTATGGATAGATCCTTACCTGGACACAGGTGTCAATGTTCTAATGGTAACATATGCTACAAAATTTAAAATAAACAACAAAATAAGAGGTGTTACAACTTCCGATATTGCATTACTTAAATTAACGGAAGAAATAAATAACATCACTCTTGCCAAAACAGGTTATGCTTTTATAGTAAGTAATAAAGGATTGCTGGTTGCTTTCCCTGAGGATTGGTTTGAAATATGTGATAAGACTGTAGAACAGATGAAAGGGAAGGTGAGCGAAACAAAAGTAAAAACTCTTGAAGGATTAAAAAAGAAGAGATTTGTCAAATCAGAACTGGCAAAGACACTCAAAAACCTGTATTTCAATGATAAAGAGATTAAAATGATATTTACCGGTGAAGATTCTGCCAGCACTCCTGCAGTAAAAATACTTAATAATATCTCTAAAATTAATAATGATAAGTTCAATAAAAATTCTCTTGCCAGTAAAATGTTCATTCAAATGACCATAGCAAAAGAAAAAGAGCTGGCAGAAGAGAATTTAACAGAGCCATATCTGTGGTACATAATCAATCAGACAACTGTAGATAAATTAACAATTAAACCTGAACAATTGAGTATTATGAGATCATTGATAAATAAAAAATTTTCCAGAAAGGACCTGAAGGAAATATTAAGCAAATCAGGCTTTACCGGTCAGGATATTGGAACCATTATCAATTATTCCGAAAAAAAAGAAATGCCATGGTTTTTACTCAATGATAATACTCTGGACATGTTAAAAGGCACTATGCCTTCCGATAAAATAAAATCTATAGAACTTCTCATAGAGAACAGAAGGATCTCAAAAAGAGAACTTACAGGCGAATTAAAAAGACTGGGACTTAAAGGTGAAATTACATATATTCTGGATCTCTTTGCAAGAGAAGGGATAGCACAGTTTATAATAAATGATACGTCTAAAAATATATTAACAAATAAAGTAACCGAAATATATAGTTCCATAAAAAAATCAATAGAATCATTGGAAGATGGCAAAATATCGGAAAAAGAACTGACAGAAAAATTTAAATTTGAAGACATTGACGAAGAACTCATTCCGGAAATATTGAGTCATCTGAAAAAAGACAAGAAGAATTTCTTTGTTATAGATAATAAATCAAGAGATATATTAATAAAGGAACTGAACGACAGATATGACCATGTTGTAAAAACAATAGAAGCCCTGGGAGACGGAAAAATTTCAGAAGAAGAGCTGAAAAATAAACTGACAGTATTTGACTTTAATAAAGAGTGGATCAGAGGGATACTGGATAATTTACCCCAGTATGCAATTAATGATAAAGCCAGAACTATGCTACAAAATATACTGAAAGATAAATACATTGCCGATATAAAATTTGTAGAAGAAAAAACACAGAGTCATGATCTGAAAGAAAAATTTAATAACCTGACTTTTAACGACCAGGAAATCACAGAAATTCTTGACCAGTGCCAGAAAGACAGAGAAGGGTTCTATCCTGTTAATGATATAACCATAAATATAGTAAAAGATAAATTGAAAGACATATATGAATTTAATTCAGAATATATAAATTCTCTGAAACACAGAACCTTTTCGGAAGAAGACCTGAGAAAAGAACTGGACAGACTCGGTATTAACAATAGAGAAGCTGATATAATTATAGGGCATGACAGAGCCAGCTGGATAGATTATGTATTTTTTAGAAAGGACAGCCGCGTAGGTATTGCAGAAAAATTATACACCTTTGTAAGAGTCAATGAACCATATAATGGAGAAGATTCATGGATTCATCTGTATCCCATAAGAAACGGAAATTTCTGCATAGGATTTGTTTACCCCTATGACGAAATAATGGAAGATGTGACTGCTATAAGAAACCACAAAATCTTATCAGGTATTATAGGACTTTCTCTTCTCCTGATAATTATAATTCTACTGTCAAATTCCATTACCCGCCCCGTAGCACATCTGGCAGAATTTGTCCACAGAGTGGCAAAAGGAGAGCTTGACCAGAAAATATCCGTATCAACATCTACCTATGAAGTAAAAACACTTGCATTATCTTTCAATACAATGATAGATGATTTGAAAAAATACATAGAAGAAAATGAGAAAGTCACTGCGGAAAAAGAAAGAATAGCCAATGAAATAAAGGTGGCAAGCAGGATTCAGATGTCCATAATACCTCAAACCTTCCCTGCCTTCCCTGAAAGAAAAGAAATAGACATATTTGCAAATATCATACCTGCCCTGGAGGTAGGAGGAGATTTTTATGATTTCGCCTTTATAGACGAAGATCGTCTGGGATTTGTAATAGGAGACGCATCAGGGAAAGGTGTTCCTGCCGCATTGTTTGTGGCTATAAGCCGTTCCTTTCTGAAAGCGACATCTACTGCTATGAAAGGTCATGAACCGGGAGATTGTCTCAGACATGTAAATGAACTCATATGCAGCGAAGATTATATGAATATGTTTATCACCATGTTTTACGGCGTATTGGACACAAAAACAGGAGAACTTCATTACTGTAACGCAGGCCATAATCCATCTTATATTATAAAAAATGATGGTACCTTAAAAAGACTGGAAACAGTTAACGGCCCGGCTCTAGGTGCCTTCAGCGGAGTGGATTATAAAACTCTCACACTCGATATAGGTGACGGTATATTCCTTTATACAGACGGAGTGACAGAAGCATTTAACAAAGAAGGAGAGATATTTTCAGACCAGAGACTTGAGGACATACTGATAAAAATTAAAGACTTCGCGCCGGAAAAATCTGTTAAAACAGTAATTGAGGAAGTAAAAAAATTCTCGGAAGGTGCCCCTCAGTCAGATGATATTACAGTAATGAGTGTGAAATATCTTGGCGAAAAACATCTGATAACATCAAAATTAGTGAGTCGTGAGTCGTGAGTCATGAGTCGTGAAGAGTTCTATTATATATAGGATGCGATGTTAACTCTTCACGATTCACGCTTCACTTTTCACTGACCTACCCGAATTCAATCATTATACTCTCAAGTTTCTTCACCTTATCAGTTACTGCATTTATAACAGAAACAGAAAAAGCTGGATATTTTTCCAGGAGTTTTATAAAATCATCACCTTTAAAAGATATGATATGGGCATCACCCATAAATACTTCTGCAGTTATACACGATGGACTTTCATCCCATATATTGCATTCACCGAAGAAACTGCCCGGGCCCATTACTCTGAGAGTTCCGAGCCAGCCCGCCTTTGAATATTTCATAATTTCCACAAAACCGTCAACAATAACATAAAACTTTCTGTCCACATCGCCTTCCCACAGTATATCGGTTTCATCATAATAATATTCCTCTTTTGCCAATCCGGCAAATACAGAAAGGTCTTCTTCTGAAAGGCCGGAGAAAAGAGAAATTTCTTTTAGAAGATTTATCCTGTCAGAAAGAGCTCTCGTAATCATAGGTTTCATCTTTGTCACATCCAGAACAGGCCATTGAAAATCCAGTTTCGCCAGTATTACATCGGTTTTAAGTGACAGAATTTCTATATTTATTTCTTCATTGCTGAGCCACCCTTTATGAAGCATAATATTTTCTATAGAAGTCTTGAAAAGAGGATTATCATAGTTTTCATAGAGATAATCAATAAATTTCCCTGACGGACACATGTCAATATTTAACATAGCTTCTGTTAAAGCAGCAGAGAGATTTATCTTTTTATTATTTGTAATGTGAAATGTTTCATTCAGAAGCTTTTTCCTGTCGTGTAAAAGAAATATTGCTTTCGCGGCACAGTCTACATAGGTAAAATCTATTTCTTCCGTATGTGGCATTACTCCCAGATTAATATAGGATTTCACCATGGAATAAAAAGCATTTTCTTCGATATTTTGCTGAAACATACCTGTTTTAGAATGAAAAACTGCAGTACCTATTCTGTAAATATTTGCATTGAGTCCTTCATCTCTTGCATTCATAACCAGTTTTTCCGCCTGAAATTTTGTCTGACCGTAAAAAGTTTCTATAATCTGCCCTATGTCAAAGTCTTCTTCTGTAAAGAATACCTTGCTTTTTCCCTTTACATGCCCTTCTGCTACGGAAATGGTTGATATATGGTGTAAATCCTTCTGCTTTCCTTTTTTAGCAAAATCAATAATATTTTTCGTCACAGTTACATTATTTCTAAAAAAATCTTCATAATGGCCATAATGCCTTACATTTGCCGCAGAATGAATAATACAGTCTATTTCCTCTGCCAGATACCTGTAAGTCTCCTCCGGCAATCCGAGTAGTTCCAGAGAGAGTTCTCCCCTTAAAATATGAATTCTTTCTTTATAATCTTCTTTAAAATCTTCGGGGAAATAATATTTCACCTTATCATAAAGTCTTTTTTCAGCTTCCCCGTCATTACTTCCCCTTATTATAAGATAGACGGCACTTTCTGTTCCTTTCAGGAGTTCCATAAATAAATGTATTCCTATATAGCCTGTAACGCCTGTAAGAAGTATATTCCTGTAATTGCACCTCTGAGACATATCTATATGTTCATATTTTTTAATGTGTTTCTCGGAAAGATTTTCTTTGAGGCTCTGTAATTTTGTTCTGAGATAGTCTTTTCTTTCTTTTATATGTTTTGCAAGTTCTCCTGCAGTCTTATATTTGAATATGTCATTTACCGTAATTTCAAAATCTGTCTGAAGTTTTGCCACGGCCGTTACTGCTTTAAGTGAATGGCCTCCGAGAGAAAAGAAATTATCATTCATACCTATCTTTTTTATACCGAGTACTGTCTGCCAGACTTCAGCAATCTTTTTTTCCTTATCATGTACAGGTGCAACATACTCGCCTGCAAGATGAGCATCAGGAGCAGGAAGAGCTTTTCTGTCCAGTTTCCCGTTGGCAGTCAGGGGGATTTTTTCAAGCTGAATTATATGGGCAGGTATCATATACTCGGGCAACTCTTTAGCAAGAATCTCTTTTATTTCTTCTATATCCGGTTTTTCCTCTGAAGCAAAATAGGCACAGAGATATTTATTGCCTCCGTCGTCTTCCCTGTCTATGACGGCAGCTTCCTTTATTGACTCAATTTTTAATAATTCCTCTTTTATTTCACCGAGTTCAATTCGAAAACCTCTTATTTTAACCTGCTGATCCATTCTGCCGAGATATTCAATGTTTCCGTCAGGAAGCCATCTTGCAAGGTCTCCTGTACGGTACATTTTCTCTCCCGGTATAAAAGGATTCTCTACAAATTTCTCTGCCGTAAGGGCAGGAGCGTTTAAATAACCTCTTGCAAGGCCTGCACCTGCTATGCAGAGTTCTCCTGCAACTCCGACAGGCTGTAATCTGTTATATTTATCCACTATGAAGATTTTCGTATTCCATACAGGCTTACCGATGGGAATATTATCATAAAATTTATCTACTTCAAAGCATGTCGTATAAACAGTATATTCAGTGGGGCCGTATTTATTAAGGACCCGGTAATTTCTTTTTTTATAATGTTTCAGTTTTTCCCCTGCCACATCGACTATAGATAAAGACCTGTTATCAACAAGTTCCATAAAATGTTCGCTGAACTGTGTGGGCAGGAATATTTTATTTATACGATTGGTTTCAAAATATTCGTTCAGATCTTTTAACGACATACGTATATCGTCACCTATCACATAAAGAGATGCACCTGTTATAAATGTGGCAAATATTTCCGCTATGGAAACGTCAAAACCAAAACCTGCATATTTTGTAGATCTGTCTTCAGGTGTAAGCTCTATACTGTGAGCCTGCCAGAGGGACAGGTTAAGAAGAGAACCGTGTTCAATCATGACGCCCTTTGGTTTTCCCGTAGAACCTGATGTATAGATAATATAGGCAAGATTGTGAGGTTTCGTAATTACAGGGGGATTGGATGAGTCACCGGTGTAAAGATTGATATCATCCAGTTCTATTATCTCTCCTGAAAAATCCTTTAAATGTGCCCGAAAATGCTTCTTTGTTAAAATAACAGACGATTTGCTGTCTTCCAGCATATATTTAACCCTCTCAGGGGGATATTTGCCATCTACAGGCATATAGGCACCACCTGATTTTATAATGCCCATGGTTCCTACAATCATTTCAAGTGAAGGTTCTGCCAGGATACCGGTTATATCATCAGGTTTTATGCCTTTAGAACGAAGCAATCTTGCCAGTTGATTTGCCATGTCGTTTAATTCTCTGTATGTCAATTTTTTATCTTTATAAACAAGGGCAATATTCCAGGGATTCTTTTCTGCCTGTTCTTCAAAAAGTTCTATTACCGTCCTGTTTTTATCAAAAACCATTTCAGTTTTATTAAAATCATAGAATATTTTTTTATATTCTTTTTCTGAAAGAATACTCAGGTCTTTCAATTTACTATCAGGATTTTTTACTATGTGTTCAAGAAGGCAGATAAAATGTTCTGACATATTTTTAACAGTTTCTTCTTTAAAGATAGCAGTTCTGTATTCTATATAAAAATCAAGTTCTTCGCCTTTTTCTTCTGCAACAAGGGTAAGATCAAAATTCACGCCTTCTATTTTTCCGGGGATAAGATTTATCTTTAATCCATCGACGTCAGGAGAGAAATCATCAATATGCTGAACCGCAAATACAACATCAAAGAGAGGATTTCTGCCTGTTTCTCTTTCAAGGTTTAATTTTTCCACAAGATAATCCATCTGATAATCCTGATTTTCAAAAGATGTCAAAAGATTTTCATAGACTTCGGCGGAAAACTCTCTGAACGTTTTTTCGTCTTTCGGGAAATTTCTTAAAGGAATGGTGTTAACAAAAAGGCCTGTAAGATTTTCTATTCCGGGTTTTCTCCCTGTCACAGGAAAACCTGTGACTATATCATCATTGGATACATATTTTGAAAGAAGAACATTAAAAGATGCAAGTAATACTGTGTATAAAGGAATATTTATCATCTGAGAAACATGTCTCAAATCATAGGATAATGAGGAATGAGGAGTAAAATAATATCTCTTACCCGTAAAACCGAGCCCAAGTTTTCTGGAATAATCGGTAAGTAAATCAAGTACAGGCACTTCATCTGAAAATACATTCATCCAGTATTTTTCTTTTTCTTTAAGATATTCACTCCCCTGTAATTCTTCATTCCACATAAGAAAATCACTGTATTTAACGGTAATTTCTTTCAGATCTTTACCATTATAGATATCCAGAAGTTCTTCAAGGAGTATATTGAGTGAAATACCGTCAAGAATGAGGCTGTGAAAATCCATAAAAAGAAAATGTTTTTCAGGAGATACATTTAAAAGTTCAACGCGAAAGAGAGGGCCTTTAAATATATCAAAAGGCTTTACATGTTCTGCTTTTATACTGTCTATATCATCCTCTATTTTTCTATAGGTTTTCTTTAATTTTATTCTCTTATTGATAATCTGAACAGGCATACCGTCAACCATGTCAAAGGTAATTCTCAGAGTTTCATGTCTGTCTACAAGAGTCTGAATGGCCTTACTTAACCTGGAAATATCCAGTTTTCCTTCTATAGAGAGAAGGAGGGGATTATTATTGGAAAGTCCTATATTTCCCATCTGTTCTACTATAAACACAGGTTTTTGCTGTGATGTAAGAGGGTAATAAGGTCTTTCTCCTTTATCGTTCATTTTATCAATCCGCGGCAATTTATCTGAAGAAACTATATCTTTTATAATATTCAGAGGGTAATATATACTGTCCATGAAAAATCTCCTCGCTGAAAATAAATTTTATATATTATATCAGATTTACACTTCTTTACAAATTAAAAATTTTTTTTACACCTTTACTACTATAATGATAGTGTATTTCATAACTTATTAGATCGTGACGCGTAACGCGTAACGCGTGACGGGAGGAAGACCTTTATTGCATGCTTATGCTCGGGTCAATATAGAAGCCAGATCTCATCAGTTTTTCCTTCTGCAAAATCTACGGGACCATTTTTCGGAGCCTGTGTTTTTTCAACTGTTAATGAAGCATGGGAAACCGGTACAGAAGCAACATTTGGCGTTTATAAAATCAGCGCAAACGGCACAGTTAATGTGGAAGGATATCCTGTAGACACATAGGCAGAAAAACCCAATTTTACAGTTATGAAAGATTATTATACACAGCATTAAACCGGGGAACCTGTTAATGTGATGCGTAATATGTGGCGGTTATATTCCTGCGTATTACGCATCACCGGGCAAGGGGAAGAAAAAAGAATTACTAAAAAATGAGAAAGGCCAGATTATGTTAAAAGAATTAGTTAAAAAAAATAGAAGTTACAGAAGATTTTATCAGGATTTCAGAATAGAGCCGGCTACTCTTAAAGAACTTGTTGACCTGGCAAGACTGACACCTTCAGCAAGAAACATGCAGCCCCTTAAATATATTCTCTCATGGGAGGAAGAAAAAAATTCTTTAATTTTTCCGCATCTTGCCTGGGCAGGCTATCTTAAAGACTGGCCGGGCCCTTCCGAAGGAGAAAGACCTTCTGCCTGTATAATAATAGCAGGAGACAGAGAAATAAGCACGAATTTCTTCTGTGATCACGGAATAGTAGCTCAGACAATGCTTCTGGGCGCAGTAGAAAAGGGTCTTGGAGGATGTATAATAGGCTCAATAAACAGAGAAGGTCTCAGGAAATCTCTGAATATATCCGATAGATATGACATACTCCTGGTTCTGGCTCTCGGTAAACCAAAAGAAACAGTTGTAATTGATACAGTCAGTGAGGATATAAAATACTGGCGTGACAGTGATGGGACACACCATGTGCCCAAAAGATCTCTCGATGAGATTATTTTACCGCTCTAATTACCGTAACAGATAAAAGGGTTACTAATCTACCTGGTGCGGTACCAAGTATTCTTCCCGTCACCCGTCACCGGTTACACATCACGAAAATTAAAGAAGTGTTCTATATAAAAGATGGTATAGAGAAAACACCTTTAGATGAAGCAAAAACGGATGAAATAAAGGAAGTTCTCATAAAAAACGGTGCAAAAACAGGAAGAGAATTTTAACTGACAAAAAGTTCCTTTCATCCTAATTTCCCGGCTAAAGGATTAATAAAACGTTTGTAGAATGAATATTATCCTCTAATAACTTTATAAGGAAGACTGTTATGAACCTACATGAAAAAATACTCATCTTTCATAATAAACCGGACGACTATAAAGAGATGTTTCACATCCTGGAGGAACATTTTCTTATTCTTTTCTATAGCACAGACAGAGAGACATTCCTACAATTATTCACATCCGAGGAACCTGATCTCGTAATTTTGGATCTGGCCCATTCAGAGAGTCTACAGATAATTCCCCTGGCAGAGAAAAATCCTGTTATTCTCATATCTGATACAGAAGAAAGTGTAATTGAAGGACTGAACCTTGGAGCTGAAGATTATATAATTAAACCGGTAAATATGTCACTCTTACTTCATAAAATAAAAAAATCTCTTCAGAAAAAGAAATTAAAAGAAGAAAATCCTGATTATGTGATTAAAGAAGAAGAACTAAAAAATATCATTGAATCCACTGAAATACAACTGCTTATGAATAATTTTTATAAACTCACTCATATAGGTATGGCTATTTTAGATTTAAAAGGTAATATCCTTGTTGCTACAGGCTGGCAGGATATATGTACGAAATTCCATCGCATTCACCCTGAAACACAGAAAAATTGTATAGAAAGTGATTGTTATCTTACAAAAAATGTAAAAATCGGACATTACCTTACTTATAAATGTAAAAATAACATGTGGGACATTGTTACTCCTATCATCATAGGAGGTAAACATATGGGTAACCTTTTCGTGGGACAGTTTTTCTATGATGATGAAAAACCTGATTATGAATTTTTCTCCAGACAGGCTGAAAGATACTCTTTTGACAGGGATAGATATCTTGCTGCTCTTGACAGAGTACCCAGGTGGAGTAAGGAACTGGTCAATAATGCAATGGATTTCTATGTGAAATTAATAGAAGTGATATCAAATCTCAGCTACGGTAATATAAAACTGGCAAAAGAAATTCTTTACAGGAAGAGAGTAGAAGAAGAACTGAGAGAAAGCAGGGCAATACTTGCCAATATAATGAATTCCATACCTCAGTCCGTATTCTGGAAGGATAAGAACAGTGTATATCTGGGATGTAATCAGGTCTTTGCAGAAGCAGTCGGTATAAATAATACGGAAGAAATAGAAGGAAAAACAGATTTTGATCTTCCATGGCCGGAAGATGAAGCAAAAGCCTATATAAAAGACGATTGTGAGGTTATGGAAAAAAACATTATTAAAAGACATATCATAGAACCACTTCAACAATCAGACGGTAAAAGACTTTTTATTGATACAACAAAAATACCTCTTACCGATAAAGAAGGACATGTCTATGGAATACTCGGAGTTTATGATGACATAACAGAAAGAAAAAAAGCAGAAGAAGAAATAAAACAATTTTATCACACTCTTAATTCAAGCCTGAATGAAATTTATATATTTGATAAAGAAACACTTCTTTTTAAATTTGTCAGTGCAGGTGCATTAAAAAACCTGGGATACACAATAGAAGAAATTAAACGTCTCACACCGGTTGATATAAAACCGGATTTTGATATAAATTCCTTCAAAAAACTTATCTCTCCATTAATTTCCGGGGAAAAAAATAAAATTGTCGTTGAAACAAGACACAGGAGATATGACGGAACTTTCTATCCGGTAGAATTACATTTACAGTTATATGAAGAGAAGAAAGAATTTCTGGCAGTTATTCTGGATATTACAGAAAGAAAAAAGCTTGAAGAACAGTTACTTCAGTCCAGAAAAATGGAATCAGTAGGAAGACTTGCAGGTGGCATAGCTCATGATTTCAATAATATTCTCGCCATTATCCTGGGACATGGAGAAATAATGGAAGAA
>JAKPQU010000600.1 GCA_029555925.1 Bacillota bacterium | reverse complement strand
ACTTGAAAGATAATTTTTCTGATTTGAATAGCCCGGATCATCGGGTTCAGTCTCACTTGCATAAAGTATATAATTCGGCTTTGCATAAAGAACTTCCGGGAAAACTCTGTAAGCTTCTACAACATCTTTTACATTAATATCAGGAGAAAAGGTTACTTTATATAAATTCTCCAGAGTACCTGCGCATACGCCATTTCCCTGAGGATATACATGTTTCATAGATGTTACATGGATTTTCTTATTCAGAGAATCCAGTTTACTAAAACCGGTAAGGAATAAACCCTCTTTTTTCGATAATTCCACAGGTACAGAGAATTTCAGAAGCATCTCCCCCGGAACATAATTAAGAGAATAGAGGGCATCAACATGACCGGGCAATAACAATATAATAGAGAAAATAACAATAGAGGTAAGGAAAAAATAAAATTTAACCTTCAATTGCAAACAACCTTTCTTAATGATAGCGTTTTTTTATGACAGAGAGATTCATTTTTACTGGAAATTATAATTGATTTATTATGAGAATCGTAACGCGTGACGCGTGACGCGTGACGGGAGGAACAGATTCTCATTCTTCGTTATGACTGAACCTGTCATGGCCGTCAGTGAATAGCATGTAAAATACAATTTTTTCACTTTTCACTATAATATTCTGTAACAAATTTCTTTTTCCATCCTATATAAAATCACCTGTCATTTTCAAACGCAATCTTTTCTTATTGTGATGTGACCGTCAAATTACCTGTTATACCTATTGAGGAACGTTCAAATTTTTCAATTCCTCTTCCACCGATTTCTTAACAGAAGCATATTGAGCTGAATTACAGAGACTGAGCGCTTTATTAAGAAGTTCTATAGCTTCTGTTTTTTTATCCTGAATAACATATATAATTCCAATAGT
Organism: Bacillota bacterium; assembly: GCA_029555925.1. The sequence continues at coordinate 11,125 of JAKPQU010000600.1, read as the reverse complement.
AGAAACAGGGAAAGGATTATCAGGTATTATACGTGACACATCTTTTAATATATTAATAGCATTATCAAGTCTGCCGGATTCAATATATTTACGACTCAGTTCACAGACAGTAACACCGAGATTAAATCTTGCTGTACTATGAGTCGGTTCAAGCCTGAGAACTAATTTTAATTCTTCAATAGCCTTCTCAAAAAATCCCATTCTGGCATAGGCTATGCCAAGATTATTTCTGACCCTGGCCTCACTGGTAGTTACCTTCATTGCTTTATTAAATTCTTCTATAGCACGTGGATAATCACCGTTATTAAAATAACTTTCACCTGAAAGCAAATAAGCTTTCTCTTCAGAACTCACAATATTTAAACTCCCGCATTTTATTCTCTCAGATTTCAGCTATTGGCTACCGGATCAATTTCAATGCTGATTATACTGAATGTTACTTTATATTTATACAGTTAATTCCAAAATCCTTCCTGTACTCTAGATAAAACTTTTATATTGAGCTATAATTAATTCGTGACGGGTGACGCGTAATAGTACCTTATAATATCACATTTATTAATTTAATGACAGTGTATGTTACTGACCTGAGCACAAACATGTAATAAACGTGTTCCTTCCCGTGACGCGTTACGCGTCACGCGTCACGAAAGCATAAATGAAAGAAAGGACCTTTGTAATAATGGAAACCATAAAAGACCATACAAAAAGTCTCTGCCCCGAGTGCTATAAAAAAATAGATGCCACAGTAGTTACAGACGGAGACAGAGTAATTATGATAAAAAACTGCCAGACCCATGGAACATTCAGAGGTTTAGTAGAAAAAGATGTAAATTTTTATAAAAAAATTATCTCTGCAAAAAAAGATGACAGTAATTTCAACAGATGCCTTATGATAAATATTACCCATGCATGTAATTTAAAATGCCATCTGTGTTACCTCCCCCGGAGAGATACAAAAAAAGATCCTTCTATAGAAGCAATAAAAAAAGCCATAAGAAATTATCCTGGCCCTGCTATTTCCCTCTCAGGAGGAGAACCTACAATGAGAGAAGAACTGCCTGAGATAATAAGTTATATTACTGAAGAAGAAAAAATTCCGATATTAGTAACGAACGGAGTAAAGCTCTCTGATTATGATTATCTGAAAAAACTTAAAGATGCAGGCCTGCTGATTATAAATTTCTCATGCAATGGCTTTACGGAAGATGTATTTTTATCCATAGAAAACGCACCGCTCCTGAATATAAAAATGAAAGCTTTATCTAACATAAAAAAACTCGGAATAAAAACACAATTTTCTTTTACAATGTCAGAGGGAATAAATGAAAATCAATTCGGCGAAGCCATCGAATATATACTAAATAATGAGGATTTTATATATCAACTCAGAGCAAGGGTTTCTACTCCAATAGGGCTGTCTCTGGGAGAAAAAACTTTTTATCTGTCAGATTTTCTGACTATTCTGGCAGAAAAAATCTGTGTCACCAGAGATATTTTGGTTGACTACTGGTTAACATACAGTCCTTTCCCAAATCCCTATGTATTTACAATGAACTACCATCATTTTATGAGTATGTGTAACAGAGAAAAACTCGCTGCCAGACATGGAGGAGATATAGTAATTTTTTCATGGCCTGATAGATTTAATATAGATTACGAAGAGATAAAAGCACTGGATCTGGATATTTTAAATAAAAGAGGACAGTTCCTCAATTACTGGGATGGAATTATAAGAAATGAAAAATATAATTTCTTATAAGATTCCGTTGACATTCAATACTTTAAAGAAGTGTAGAATCATCTTCGTATAAAATTTTTACTTCTCTTACCCTTCTGTCTTTTTCTTCAGCCATTTCATAGAAGGTGTTTAGAATGTCATTGGCTCTTCTGGCTGTATCCATAGCTTCCTTTACAGTCGCTTCCTGTTCTTCGTTTACTGCAAACTTTTTACCGGCTCCTTCTTCGTCCAGTCCTTCGTCAATTATTTCTTCTAAAACCAGTCTCATTGAATTCAGGCTCTGCAAAAATAATCTTATAGACTTGAGGCCACAATTATATTGTTCTTGAAATTCACTTTTCATAGTTACTTCAAGTTCTTCATCGAATTCAGGAAGTTCAGCTATATATGGATTCGGATGTTTTGGCTTGACATAGCCCTGAGGTCTGGGTTTAGCCTTGGGCATACTCCTTATTAAATCTCTCTCACCTTGCTGAAAATCTTTTTCGTGTTTATCAAGTCTGGTGAGTAAAATCTGAGGAGATGCTTTACCATCCAACATTTTATTTCCTATATCCAGTATTTGCATCAACCTGTCAGTTCTCGGGCCTGAAATAGTAGGAGCCACATTAATACTAATCTTAGGCAACTTTGCATTACATCTGTTACAAACATTGGAGCCATGGGGATTATCTTCTCCGCATCTAAAACACAACACTTACTCTACACTTCCTTTATTCATAAAAAATCTTAATTATAATAATATAAGTATAACGAGAAAAACTCTTATGTCAATATTCCAACTCACTTTTGCTAAAAAAAAACTAATAAACTCTACAAAGGCCATAAATCTAACCGTGTAAAGGTATATTGATTTAATGGCATATCATCGTCTCTTGTCTCAAAAGCAATTTTTTCAGGAGAAAAATCTTTTATGCCATTATAGTAATAACAATATTTAGATTTGAGAAAATCTCCAAACCCCGATAGTTCAGGTTTCATTATAGTAGTTATTATATGCTTGGGAAACCAGAGAAAATATTTCTTCTGTTCTTCCCATAGATCTTCTGTAGATTTACCGGCATGAAGTCTGGGAGTATAGTGTTCGGAGAAATCAGGATGACCATGAGAGAATGGATTTATGTCATCATCTGTTACAAGTAAAAAATAAAATCTGGTATCCTTTTTAAAAAATCTGCCAAGAAAATTTTTCCCTTTCTCATGATTTACTTTAAATCTCCTTATCTTTTTCTTATCCATTTGCTTTCCAGGTATAATGTAAAATTTATCATTTTTCATATAACATTCATGAAGCTCGTCCGGATTTTCACTTATAAACTTTGGGTCTGATTTGAGAAGGGTATTTTTTATAGCAATAGAAAATCTATAGAGTAATTCCATACGGCTGTTTATACTCTTATGAAAGTCCAGTCTGTTTTTTTCAGGTATGGTAGATGCATATTTATATTTACTGTTTATAGCATTAATGAAGATAAAATAATTTTCCCTGTTACTTTCCAGATAAATAGCGCCATCTACAGAGCCGAAACCGGCTTTTTCATCAAAATCCAGTTGATTGAATATAAATAAATTACTTATTTTATTCAGCAATAAAAATGGGTGGTTACCGCACGCATCTTCAAATAAACACAGATATTCGAATGGATTCTGAGGTAATACGAAATTCAGGAAGAAACCCACCCATCCGCTCTCAGAATAATAGGCCATATTAACCTTATTATTATAAGGATGAGTCGTATTATAGAGTTCTATCATAATGTTTCTCCTTTATCCTTAGAATCAAAAATTTCTATAAAGTTTTCGTCGAAACTGTCAGAAAACCTTCTTTATTATAAAATTATCTTTAGCGATTCAGCAATTCGGCATGTCAGCAGGTCAATTGGCCTGTGAAATACTGAACCGGTAATTATAAAAAATAGGAGGAATCTAAAATAATTTGGCGAAGAAAGAGCGGATTTTCGACTGGAATTACGGGGATTTTAGAGATTTATATGAGAATCGTGAGAAATAGATTCTCATAATTCATTGTGACCGAACCGGTCATAGTTGTTAACAGGATGGTGATTCTTTGAAACAAACATATCAGGATTATGAAGAGAGTACCTTTTATTATCTCGTAGAAACCTGCTATCCTCATCCGATAGCCAGTATTTTTCGTGCAATGAGGACATGTGATGACCTTCTCGGAAAATTTAATGCATGTTGTTTTTTATTTGAAACAGTTATAAGATACTGTACATTAATATTACTGTCAGGGTATCTATCGTCAGAAGAACAGAGAAACCCCAAAGCAGATGTATTTATATGGCAGTTCTTTGAAGAAAGAAATACACCGAGAAGCTGGATGGAAATCTTTAAAGACATGCTTCTTGTATATCTTTACAGCGGGAAATATCCTGTTATTCCCAAACTTCTCACTCTCTATTATGACAAAAAAGGTAATATTAATAATATAGGAAGAAAACTGGAAAAGGCACTTTTTATAAGAGACCAGTTCGGAGCTATGGGCTGTGACTCCATAAAACTCGCCACCAGACATTATCTGGAACTTGAAGAAATATTAATGATACTCCTTACAAGACTTGAATTTTTATGTGATTATCCCCTTATAAGGCCTCAGAGAATAGAACAATATGAAGGAAAAGTCTTCTTTGAAGCTGTAAAGTTTATGGGTTGTGACATCAATCCAATGGGCCAGGAAAGTGTATCACAGCATGGCCTGGAAGATAATTTTCATCTTCTCTTACCGGAAACAAATCAACTTATAGAACTTTATCCCCTTTTAATCTATGAAAACTGTTTCTGCAATGATGCCCATGTATTTTTATTTGATTATATTTCCGGAGAACAGATAAATTATATATTTTATTCTGTAGAACATGCCATAGGATTGAAACATACAAGACAAATCGATGATTTATTCAGTAAAGGAGGACGATTAAAGAAGAAATTACTGGCAAAAATAGATCCCTTACCAAAACCTTCTTCTGACAGAAAAATACTGAAAAATTATCGATTGCTCAATCTGATAGGTACAGGTGGTATGGGACAGATTTTCAAAGCTCTTCAGTATGACAGAGGTGTAATGAGAGCCGTAAAGATACTTCCTTCTTTCCTAAGTACAGATAAAAAATGGATAAAAGGACTTGAAAAAGAAGCCACAAAAGCAGCAAAAGTCAAACATGAGAATGTGGTAAAAATGACTGCTATAGGCATATTTCCAGGTGAAACCTTTATTGTAAACGAGTTTATCGAACATGAAACCCTGAGAGCTTACCTGAACAAAAAAAAGAAATTCTCACCTGACGAAGTTCTCAGGATTGCAAGGCAGATATGCAAAGGACTCATAGAGATTCATAATGAAGGAATCGTCCACAGAAATTTAAAACCGGAAAATATTCTCATTCATAAAAATGAAGACATTAAAATCTCTGATTTCGGAATCATGAAGGCTTTTGATGCAGAAATTGATTTTCTGCCCGGTTTTCCTGTAAAAACTGCCTATTATTTTGCACCGGAACATTTCGGTACAGAGACAGAAATAAATTTTTACTCGGACATATATTCTCTGGGTGTTATACTCTTTGAAATGCTGACAGGAGAAATGCCCTATGATTTTCCAAGTAAAACCATTGCAGGTATTGGTGGTTCCATATTATTCTCCCCGATCAGATCCTTAAGGGAATTATGCCCTCAAATATCGGAAGATATGGAAAATCTCATATTAAACTGTCTCGAAAGGGATTGTTCCAAAAGATATCACGACGGAGAAGAATTTCTTGATCAGCTGGAACTGCTTATGTTCCACAAAGGATTACTGAAAGGAAAAGATCTGAAAGAATACGAAGACAGAAGAAAAATAGAAGATAAACTGAGAGAGTTCCTGATCTCCATATATCTTGAAGATATGACAGATGAAGAGAGAAAAGAAATAATTTCCAATATAATTAAATCCTTTAAAATGTCTAAAAGAAAAATACTGGAAATAGAAACAGACGTAAGCAACAGAGTGGCATCAGGAGAAATCACAAAAGAAACCCGTATAGCAATAACAATTAAAGATGAGAAGAAGATTATAGAAATATCTCCTGTCATAATATCCCCTGTAGACGGCACAGAAATGATACTTATACCGGAAGGGGAATTTCTCATGGGCACAGTTGAAGATGATACTATGGCAAGGGAATTTGAAAAACCTGTTCATAATGTATTTGTCGATGCCTTTTACATGGATAAATATCCTGTAACAAACAGACAGTATCTCCTGTTCATGGAACAGAGCGGATATAAACCGCAGGCAGTTCAGGGAAGTGCTTCATGGTGGGATAAATATTTCGAAGAAGGAAAAGAGAATCACCCTGTAGTGGGAATTACCTGGAAAGATGCAGACGAATACTGCCGGTGGGCAGGGAAACGGCTTCCAACCGAAGCAGAATGGGAAAAAACAGCGAGAGGTCCTCAAAACTTTCTCTATCCATGGGGTAACGAATGGGATAAAGATAAATGTAATAATATACATACTTCAAGAGAAAAGATTGAGCCGAAATTAAAAGGAGAAAGAGGAAAAGATTTCTGGTATACCAGCAGTGCCCATAGCCGCTTTTCTCTGAATATGACCAGGAGTATAGGAACACTCCCTGTGTGGGTATTCCCTGAAGGTGCCAGTCCTTACGGTGTAATGGATATGGCAGGAAATATATGGGAATGGTGCCTTGACTGGTATCTGGATATTTATTACAGTGAAGTTATAGAACAAAATCCCCAGGGGCCGGAAGACGGAGAATTTAAAGTGCTCCGCGGAGGGTCATGGTTTAATTCAGGCCTGGCCTATTATTTCCGCAATACGTTTCGTTCGTGGCAGGCACCTGACAGTGCAAATTACTACTGGGGCTTCCGCTGCGCCCTCCCGGTAGAAACCTATAAGACCATGATGGGAAGCAAGAAATGAGACAGGGATTTATATGAGAATCGTAACGCGTAATGCGTAACGCGTGACGGGGGGAACACATTCTCATACTTCGTTATCTCTTCAAGTCGCCCGGTCCGGAGTGCTATATGGTTGATTTTCATTTTTCATAACCAATGGGGTCTTCGACTCCTGCCTCTCTGAAACCTCTTAATCTCAAAAGACAGCTGTCACATGCTCCGCATGCAAGATCACTGTGACCGTAACATGACCAGGTAAGATGTAATGGCGCTCCGAGTTCCATACCTTTTTTTACGATCTCGCTTTTCTTCATATCTATTACAGGAGTGATGATTTCTATATGAGTGGACGGCTTTGTTCCCACTTCTATAAGCTTATTATAGGCTTCATAATAAGATTTTGTACAATCAGGATATCCAGAGGAGTCTTCCTCCACTGCACCTATAAAAATCTTTTCCGCTCCTATCACTTCAGCCCATGAAACAGCCATGGCTATTATATGGGTATTTCTGAACGGCACATAGGAAGAAGGAATTTCATCACTGAGGCCGGAAGTGGAAATTTCCATAGTATCATCTGTAAGGCTCGAGCCGCCGATATGTTTCAGGTAATCTATATTAACTATAAGTCTTTTTTCCACATCATAAAAATCTGCAATATCATGAAAAGCCTTCAGCTCTCTCAGTTCAGTTTTCTGTCCATAATTTACATGCAACATAGCCAGTTCATAATCCTCTCTGGCTATTGCTGCGGTAACACAGCTATCCATACCTCCACTTACAAGAGCTATTGACAGTTTACTCATAACATCCCCCCTCTATGCAAAAAATCTCTCTGCTTTGAGAGAGATTTTTTCTGGTCGGAGTGGCCAGAGTTGAACTGGCGACCCCTAGCCCCCCATGCTAGTGCTCTAAACCAAACTGAGCTACACCCCGATTTGTGTTGTTTATTATAACAGGTAATTTCATATTAATCAAGTGTTAATGTAAATTTTTTTGTAAATATCTTGATGCGTTATAATCGTGATGCGTAATGCATGATGAGTGATGCGTGTTTGACCGGTACCGGGCGACCACAGGGGGGCGCCCCTACTGTTCACTACTCACGACTCACGACTCACCTTCTCCGGTAATGAATGCCATATGAAAGCCATTAAAATACCTCCTGCCAGTGAAAATCCTGTAAGACCTGTGAGCCATCCCGTCCAGCCGGTTCTATCCAGTATCATGCCTATACCGAATCCTGTAAGACCTGCACCTATATATTGAAATGAATCAATGAGACCTCCTGCAAATCCTGAAGCCCTCCTGCCTCCGAAATCCATGGCCGCTGCAGCTCCCAGCAGTGCATGAGGGCCGCTGATCATTATGGAAAGAAGTACAAGTATAAAACATGTCATAATAGGTGATGACACATAATTAAAGAGGACAAGTAAAATTACCTGGCAGAAATACATTATAGATGCTACAGGGCCTCTTCTGCCTCCGAAAAACCTGTCTGATACATAGCCTGCTATAGCAGCGCCTGTGACAGCACATGCAGGTATAGCCATTACGGTTATCTGAAAAAGAGAGCCATCTGTCTTCATATGGTGTATTTCCTGAAGATATTTCGGAAACCACTGTTCAAAACCATGACGGACAATACCTGTACAGAAATAAGCAAATGCTATAGTCCATATAATCTTATTTCCGAGTACCTTATGGAAAAGTTCTTTTATGCCATAGTGACTGATGTCGATTTCATCATGTTTATCCGGCTGTTCTACCGGCGGAAACCCCAGATCTTCCGGGTGATTTACTATTGAAAAATAACCTGCTATTGCTATGAGTAAAGCTATGACAGAAGGAATAAAAAAGACCCACTCCCAGGAACATCTGGCAATGATATATCCTCCCAGGGCATATATGGTCCATCGCCCTATTTCGATACCACAGGCAAATATACCTGTAAAAATTCCTCTTTCCCTGAGGCTGAACCAGGAAGCATTTATTTTTATTGTAGACGGCGCACCGAAAGCCTGGAAATACCCGTTTAAAAGCCATATTATTATAAAATAAGATAAAAGGCCGCTGAATTTACCAAAACCGAAGAAAATATTTAAGATTATAGTGCCTGTCGCTCCTATTAATATGGATTTTCTCCCGCCGATTCTGTCTGTTAAAAACCCGTTTATAATCTGCCCGAAAGCATAAGCCCAGAATCCAGCAGTTATTACCCAGCCAATTTCCTGATTATTCCAGTGAAAATAATCGCACATGGATTTATTGGCAATGGTAAGGCTGTACCGGCACATATAATAAGAACCATACATGAGAGCAAGGGTTATCCAGTTAACATGACGTCTCTGTATGAATTCATCTGAATAGGGGATGTCTGTAAAACGAATAATCATTTATGCGTGACGCGTGACGCGTGACGCGTATATGTCTCATTACGCATTACGCATTACGTTCCTAGCCATATTTAACTATAAGATATCTTATCATTTCAGATAGTTTTGTACAGGCAAGTATAGCTTTTCTTATTCTGAGATATATATCATTCCATTTTATTATTTCTAATTCATTATCTGTCTGGAACAACTTGCTCATACATTCTATATAAGCTTCACTGCCTTTTCTTTCAAGGAGACGAACCTTCTCAATATGGGGAGTTACATTACCCATTTCCCGTAAAATATTAAAAGCTTCTTTACTTTCTTCCGTAGCGGAAACAAGTATATTTACAAGTTTCGATGAAACTTTTACAGTCTCCTGTGCTCTATAAATATCTATCCTGTGGGCAGAGGAATTGATATAGTTAAGTACCTTCATAAGTTTCAGAGAAAGTTCATAAAGATCATCAGAATCTACAGGGGTTACAAGGGTCTTATGAAGAAGTAGATTAAATTCTTTCATAATATTTTTTTCTTCATGTTTCAAATCCCTTATTTTATGTACTATATGGGAAAGTTCTATCTGATGAACCAGTCTTATAAACCATTTTTTATCTTCATCTGAGGCAACTGATTTTGCGATAAGATTTATTTTTTTGAAATAATCTATAAGATCTTTCAGATATAATGCTCCTGTATAATTCAAATGAGACTGTTTTTCAAAGAGAGCGAAAAATTTCTTATCCTTTGATGAATGTATAACCATAAACTTTACTCCTATATTTTATAAACAATAAAATATGTTATTGCAGCAATAAGACCTGATAATGGTATGGTAAGAATCCATGCCCACACAATCCTTGTAGCAACCTTCCATCTTACTGCCCTTATGGCTTTTATAGCTCCCACACCGGCAATGGAACCGGTTATTGTATGAGTAGTGCTTACAGGTATACCAAGAAGAGCCGTTCCAAGTAGTGTGAATGCTCCTGCAGACTCGGCACAGCAACCTTCAACAGGTCTGAGCTTTGTTATTCTGCTTCCCATAGTTTTTACTATTTTCCAGCCTCCTGCCATGGTCCCGAGCGCTATAGCAGCATGACATGTTATAACTACCCAGAAAGGCACATAAAACTCTCCTCCCTGCGGATTGTAAATCCAGGAAGGTATGTGGAGACCGCTCTGATAAGAACTAAAAAGCAAAACTGCTATAATACCCATAGTTTTCTGGGCATCATTTGCGCCATGGCCGAAGCTATATGCAGCAGCAGACAGAAGTTGCATACGTCTGAAGAAAACATCCAGTATTCTCCTGTTTGTTCTATAAAAGATCCAGTATACGGCAGTCATAAAAAAAGAGCCCAGTACAAGACCTAACAATGGTGAAAGAACTATAAACATTGCTATTTTTGCTATACCTGACCATATAATACATTTAATACCCAGTGTTTTGGCTATAGCAGCACCGGAAAAACCTCCTACCAGTGCATGAGATGAACTGGTAGGAAGGCCGTAAAGCCAGGTAATAACATCCCATATTACAGCTCCCAGTAAAGCGGCAAGTATTACGTATTTATCTACAATCAATGGATCTACAATACCTTTACCTATGGTTTTAGCGACTTCCACTCCGACAAAAAGAAAAGCTATAAGATTAAAAAAAGCTGCCCAGTATACGGCAATATTGGGAGGTAAAACCCTTGTTGTCACAATGGTAGCTATGGAATTTGCCGCATCATGAAAGCCATTTACATAATCAAAAGCTAGAGCCACCGCAATTATTACAAAAACAATAATTAAATCATGAGCTTCAGAAAACAACTTATTTCACATCCTTTTTATGTTCCTGTCCCGTGTTATATTTTCCTTTTTCATTACGCAGAAGTTTTTTACGGATACCCTTTTACCTGTTACAGTACTACGTACCGTAACAGGTAAATTCGTAACCATTTATCAGCTTCTGCCTGACAGGCTCTTACGAAGAAAAATAATTTGCCTTATTTAATTTGTTTTACTGACAATAAATTAGCCCTTATTTAATTTTTAATTCTATATAAAAAACTAATTTTTCTTCTCCAGA
>JAKPQU010000582.1 GCA_029555925.1 Bacillota bacterium | reverse complement strand
GAAAAATTCGTTTTTTCTATAGTATTAGAAATTAAATAAGGGCTAATTTATTGTCTGTAAAACAAATTAAATAAGGCAAATTATTTTTCTTCGTAAGAGCCTGTCAGGCAGAAGCTGATAAATGGTTACTAATTTACCTGTTACGGTACTAAGTTTCACCCTTCACTCTCTTCACCCTTCACCCCTTCTTCAAAATTCCATCAAGGCTCTTCTTGATTCCTCCCATATCAGGCCTTAACTCAAGAACTCTTTTATATTCTGCAGAAGCTTTTATAAAGTTCCCGTTTTTCTCATACAGGCCTCCCAGCAGTATGCTGGCAGATACAAAAGAAGGATCTATTTCCAGTGCTTTCTTCCACAGTTCTTCTGCATCTTCGTTTCTTCCCAGGGCCATATATGCAGCTCCCTGTTCTACATAGAATTCAGGACTCTTTTCCAGTTTTTCAACAAATTCTTTTAACTCACTATAGACAGCAGTATCTTTTAGATCACGTTCTGTAGTTGCAAGATACAGTCTGCCGTGATAAACTGCTTTTGAATAGAGTTTTTTTTGTTCATAGAGATTTGCAAGGCTGTAATGACTCTGAACCATTTCAGGTGAAATCTCTAACACCTTCAGATAAAATTCTATGGCTTTATCAATATCTCCCGCAGTCTGATAAATTCTTCCTATCTGATTGTATATTGCAGAATCACCGGGAGAAATCTTCAGTGCTTTTTCACATGTTTTAAGTGCACTGTTAAATTTTTTCTCTATAAGATAGACTTTACTTAAATTTATATAGGACATTCTATAGAGAGGATCAATCTTTAAAGCTTTTTTAAGACATGTTATGGCTCTGTCAAAATTACCTTCATCACAGTATACACTGCTGAGACCATTGTAAAATTTTGCACATGGCTCAAGTTTTATGGCTTTATTGAATTCTCTGAATGCTTTTTGTCTTTCCCCCTTTTTCTGATATATAATAGCCATGTTGTAATGGCCGTACGGGTAATCAGGAAATTTTTTCGTTATTTCCTTGAATATTTCATAGGCAGAATCTATGCCATTTTGTAATAAAAAAATCTCTCCTTTATTGTTATATATGTCAGGTATGAAGGGATTCTTTTCAAGACATGTTTCATAAATTTCAAGGGCTTTAACCAGGTTACCTTCCGTATAGCGGAGATTTCCCTCTTCGAATAATTTCTTTGTTTCACCGTCAAAGGGAATATTTTCACTTATCTGTTTCTTTTTAAATAATGATGAAAACATAATCGTGACGCGTGACGGGTAACGCGTGATAAGTGATGCGTGACGGGTAAGCATCACGCATCACTTATCACTCTTCACCCTTTCCTTCTTTCTTTTTCCTTTTTTTCCAGCTTTTCTATGGCTTTCCTGATATCTCTTGCAGTTCCCGGTGCTTTTATTGTTTTCAGTCTTTCTCTAAGATGTTCTATTGTTTTTCTGTCACCCGTAATGGCCAGAGTATGGGCAGAGGCACTTACAATATAATAATTGTCGTCTTCCAGGGATTTTAATATAACAGGTACTGCTCTGGTTACTTTCTGCTTCCCCAGTTCAAGTATTGCCGCTTTCCTGACCCATGGATCCCTGTCTTCTACGGCTTTTATCAGTCCGTCTATAGCATGGTCAGTTCCGATTGATGATAGTGCTTCCACTGCTTTAGCTCTTACAAGTTCATCCTTATCTTCGAGTGCTTTAACACATCCTTCCACTGTTTTTAAATCATAGCCTTTCTGTCTCAGTCTCCTGAATGTCCATTTTATCTTTTCTTTATAACTGTATATGATAAATGCCAGTAAAACAGGTATTCCTATGTAAAGATAAAGATAAAATCTGAGAAAAAAAGGAGGATTATATGTGTCTTCTGTACATGCCGGTTCCCCGTAAACAGATATGGAAAGCTCATCTGCGAGAGCTGTGTAATTTACATAAATAAGTTCATTAATGAGAAGATCTACATTTATATGTTCCGGAATGACTGTAAAGGGAGTGTATTCCTCTTTTAACGCAGACATCCATTTTATATCTGCCCCCGGATAGGCTTTAAGATAGAGTTGTTTAAAATCAAGATTATTCTTTTCACAGTAAATCTCAGTAAGAAGAAGAATGGATTTTATTGAATTTTTTTCTCCTTTACCGTCAAATTTAATAATACCATCTCCGAGATTATATTGAATTTTTTTTCCGCTAGACGGTGTTTCTGCAATAGATATTTCTGAGAGAAAAAAAAGAATAAATATAAACAGCATTAACCTTTTTATATAGAACATACAGTAACAGGCAGAGGCGATGGTTACTCATCACCTCTGTCATCCTTTTTATTTGTAATTTTCATCAAGAGAAGCAAGAAAAGCATCTACTTCTTTATTTAATTCACTGTCTTTAGCTGTGCTTGCTTCTGTCATTAATGTAGCTTGGGGAGTCATACCGCCGGTTTCTGTGGTCTGCTGTAACTGATTATCTTCCTGTACTGGCAGTTGATTATTACCTGCCGGTACAGGCTGTGTCATATTCTGTACCGATGCTGGATTATCTGCCGGTAATGGCTGTGCTATATTCTGTACCGGTAATGGTTGTGTTATTTCAGGTGTTTCATCAGGTTCATCAGGTATAATGTCATCAGGATCATAAGCAGTATCATCCTCTTCTTCCTGTACCGGCAATACCGGCTGTTGTTCCTGAAGATTTGATAATATATCTATGGATTCCTGAATAGCCTTTTTTACTTTTACATCTCTTTCAATTTTAATTGCTTCCTGAAGAAGAGGGAGAGGCCTTTTATCTTTGAGTACTCCCAGTGTTTTGGCTGCCATCCATCTATCGCTGATTTTTTTACTCAACATGCCTTCGATAGCTTTATTACCGACTTTAATCAGAGCTTTCTGGGCACTGGATTTTATAAGTTCATCATGTGAACGAAGCAATGTCATAAGAGGCTCTACGGCGTCCTTACCTCCAAGGACTCCTAGTATTCTTATAACCTCTTTCCTGACATGCCAGTATTCGTCAGCAAGCAGTGATGCAATATGAGGGACTGATTTTATATCTCCCATATTACCGAGAGCTATGACAGCATCTTTTCTTACTGCCCAGTCTTCATCTTTAAGGGTTTCAACTAACAGTTCAAATGCTTTCGGATGTCCACAGTAGCTCAGATAGTCTATCACTTCTGATCTGAGATCAGGATCGTCTGAAGAAAGCTTCTCCATAATGGCTTCCAGTTCCGGATCTTCCTCTTCTTCTTCTGTTTCTGATGCAAAGCATGGTTTTAATGTAAAAGATAGAAAAATTATTACTAGAAAAAAACCTGTTAACATAAAATATAAACTCCTCCTAAAAAGTTTTGACTGATAATTTTGTATGAAATTCTTTAAAACCTTATTTCATAATATATTCCCTGACGCTTGCCAGTAAATGCCTGTCACGCATCACGAATATATTATTTCACTGTCTCTTCCATAAGTGGTTTTATCTTTTTTTCTTCCATGCTGTAAAGATATACTTTAGGTACAACTGCTCTCAGGGAATTGAATGTAATAAACTTGCCTTCAGGGCTTATGGAAGGGTTGAAATCAGGGAAAGGACTGTTTAAACCGGGCAGGTCGACAAATTTTTTCCCTTCTACATCATAAAGATATATATTCCATTGAGCTACTCCATCTCTGTTTGACTGGAAAGCTATATAACGGCCATCGGCAGTTATGGAAGGTGCAAGATCCCAGCCTCTGCTGTTAATACCGGGAAGAACTACATATTTTCTCGCCGTCGTATCATAAAGTTTTATCTCTATATCTTTTATCTTATTCACTTCGAGTTTTATGGCGGAAAAGGCCACATATCGTCCGTCTTTACTCAGAGAAGGCTGGTAGTTTACATTCAGCCCTATAAAAGAAGGTTCTATATTTCCCGGAGTAATGTCCATAGGAGAGAGAGAATAAACCTCTCTTTCATCATGTATAGCATTTTTGCCTGTTAACATGCCTCCTGTAAAGCATAAAACAAATAATAAAGGTATTACCAAATAATGTAATTTTCTATTTTTCGTATAACGGGCTATTGAATAAATAGCTATGAGGGAAATATTTTTAATAAGACGTAACATAGCAAATCCTCCTTATTGATTATATCATAATTTATCTGTTCCCGTCACGGGAGTTACACATTATTATATAGTGTATTTCATAACTTATTAGAATTTAAGTCGTCGTGACGCGTGACGGGATTAATCCCTGCGCATCACGCATTACGCTTTACGCATTACGAGGTCATTATTTATGGATAGTTATGAAACTAACTATAATTATACACATAACAGGATATAACTGCAATAGTTTATATGGATTGTGATATAGCATGTATTATGCATTACTCATCACACGTCACGATTAACATATACATAAAAAGAATTTTTTGCTATAATATATGCTTATTTGAAAAAAGGAGAACCTTGAGATGAGTTATAATAAGCCTGAGTGGAAAGTAATCATTGATTTACTGACAAAAACAAATCCTCTTTTACTTTACAGATTAACTAAAAAGATGATTTATTATCTTGTTACAAAAAATATCAGCCAGATTGATGAACTTATTAAAGAACTGGAAGATCTTTCGGAACGTTCCGAAGAGGATACCATCTATACAAATATGCCTCATCCGAAATTTTGTGCCGCAAGTCTCCAGAGATTTGTGACAAGTGTATTTGACATTGCCAATGAACATATTCTGGATCAGGATATTGCAGATCAGTTAAGTATATGGCTCTGTCAGGAAAGAGGGAGATTCCTTTCCAATGCGGCTCAAAATCTGAATATTCCACTGGTAAAAATAACTACGGAACTGAACAAATTTGTTAATATACCCTCAGAAGAATTATGTATTTCTCCTGAAGAATATATGGGTATAAGGGTAGCACTTATCAGAAGGTTTCTTACTTTAAATCTGTCTTTCATAAATATTGCCAGAAAGTATATTACCGTAAGGGATTTTTCAGAGCTTGTAAAGAATATTATTGGACCTGCCCAGGGTTCGGGAAGGCTCGGAGGAAAAAGCAGCGGCATATTGCTGGCTTATAAAATTCTGGAAGCTGCAAGCAATAAATATCCTGAATTGAAAATAAAAGTTCCGAGAAGCTGGTACATAACATCAGATTCACTCCATGAGTTTATTCAGTATAATGCTATGGAAGAATTCGCCAATCTTAAATATATGAATATAGGAGAAATAAAGCATGGATATCCATATCTTCAGCAGATCTTTAAAAACTCTGCTTTCCCTCCTGAAATAACAAAGGGTCTTGCTGGAATTATAGATCAGACTGAAAATATCCCTTTAATAATTCGCTCTTCAAGTCTTCTGGAAGATAGTTTTGAGGCAACCTTTGCAGGGAAATATAAGAGTCTGTTCCTCCCCAACCAGGGGGCGAGAGCAGAAAGACTGAATGATATGATTGATGCCATAGCAGAGGTTTATGCCAGTACATACGGCCCTGACCCCATACAGTACAGAAGGGAAAAAGGATTACTGGATTTCAATGAAGAAATGGGTATCCTCATTCAGGAGGTAGTGGGGACAAAGGCAGGCAAATATTTTTTCCCTACATTTGCAGGCGTGGCTTTTACTTACAATGAATTTCGGTGGTCTCCGAGAATCAGAAGGGAAGACGGAGCGGTAAGACTTGTTATGGGCCTCGGTACAAGAGCAGTAGACAGGGTTACAAATGATTATCCTTTTATTATTTCTCCCGGAAACCCTTCCATAAAGGTAAATGTATCCTATGAAAATGTAAAGAGATATTCTCAGAACTATATGGATGTTTTGAATCTTGAAACAAATAAATTTGAAACCCTTCCGGTGAGACACCTGGTTCAGGAAATAGGCAGTCAAATCCCCGGTCTCAAACATATAATTTCCATAGATAAAAGCGGATATCTTATGAGCCCTCTCGGTCTCTTTGATATTGACGAAGCTGACTTTACAGTTACTTTCCAGGGGCTTATTGAAAAAACACATTTTTTGAAACAGATAAAGAAAATTCTGGAAATTTTGAAGGAAGAATTTAATTTCCCTGTAGATGTAGAATTTGCTTCTGACGGACATGAACTCTATATCCTTCAGTGCCGCCCCCAGGGACAGGGCAGAATGGCAAGTAACAATATAACCATACCTGATAATATTCCCGATGAAGATAAGATATTTTCAGCAACAAGATATGTTACAAATGCCAGTATAGAAGGTATTGAATATGTTGTTTATATAGATCCCCTGGCTTATGGCTCTCTCGAATCCATGGAAGATATGAGAACTGTGGCAAAAATAGTTGGCAGGTTGAATTCAATACTTCCGAAAAGAAAATTTATACTCATGGGCCCCGGAAGATGGGGAAGCAGAGGAGATATTAAACTGGGCGTAAGTGTTACCTACTGTGATGTGAATAATACAGTCATGTTAATTGAAATAGCGAGAAACCATGGTAATTATGTCCCTGAACTGTCTTTCGGAACTCATTTCTTTCAGGATCTTGTAGAGGCAGATATTTATTATTTGCCTCTTTATCCCGATCATGATAAAACTATTTTTAATGAGGATTTTTTATTGAAATCACCGAATAAGCTTGCAGAAATGCTTCCTGAATATGAATATTTCGAGCATACAGTCAGGGTTATTTCTGCTAAAGATTATGGTATGTCTATGTCGGTAATTATGGATGGAAATACTAACAGAGCTCTTGCTTTTCTTAAATGACTGTGATACGTTTAAACATGACAGGTGATTTTATATAAAAAAATAAATCTATCTGTCATAAAAAACATAATCAATAATTTGAAAGTACTTTCTATTTGTGATAATATAATGTAGTACTAAGTACCGTAACAGGTAAAATGGTATCCGTAAAAAGCTTCTGCCTGGCGGGCTCAGGAGAAGAAAAATTAGTTTTTTATATAGAATTAAAAATTAAATAAGGGCTAATTTATTGTCTGTAAAACAAATTAAATAAGGCAAATTATTTTTCTTCGTAAGAGCCTGTCAGACAGAAGCTGATAAATGGATACTAATGTACCTGTAGCGGTAATAAGAAATTGATATAATTCCTGTGTAACAACCATGACCGGTTCGGTCACTGAAAAATATGAGAATTTGTTCCTCCCGTTACGCGTTACGATTCTCATATAAACTTTATACTTATTTTTTGCAGGTTTACACAAAAATGTTATATATTTTACTATCAAAATTGAAGTTAGGAGTTTTCTTGTATGAGTAAAGAAAAATATCTGGTAACAAGTGCATTGCCTTATGCAAACGGGCCCATACATTTCGGACATATTGCTGGAGCATATCTCCCGGCAGATATATATGTAAGATTTCAGCGTATGAGGGGAGCCGATATTATTTATATCTGCGGCACAGACGAACATGGTGTGGCAATCACTATTTCGGCAGAAAAAGAGAAAATAACACCCAGGGAACATGTAGATAAATATCATAAGGTTATAAAGACTATTTTCGATAATTTCAATATAAAATTTGATAATTTTTCCCGTACTTCCATGGAACATCATTATAAGTTATCACAGGAATTTTTTATGGATCTCTATAATAACGGTTATGTAAAATCCCATGTTACAAAACAGCTCTTCTGCAAGTCCTGTAATCGTTTTCTTGCAGACAGATATGTTATTGGTATATGCCCTGCCTGTGGATATGAAGGTGCAAGAGGAGATGAATGCGGAAAGTGCGGGAAATGGCTTGAAGCTATGGAGTTAGGAGAACCTAAATGCAAGGTCTGTAATGAGAAGCCTGAAGTAAAAGAGACGAAGCACTGGTTTTTACAGCTTCAACTACTCTCTGAAAAACTCCTTGCATGGCTTGATTCTCATAAAGAATGGAAAGAAAATGTCAGACATTTTATAGGTAATATGATTAAAAACGGTCTTGAAGAAAGGCCTATTACGAGAGATCTTGACTGGGGTGTTCCGGTACCTCTTGAAGATGCACAGGGAAAAGTCCTTTATGTATGGTTTGATGCGCCTATAGGATATATATCTTCCACTATGGAATGGGCGGAAAAGCAGGGGAACCCTGAAAAATGGAAAGATTACTGGTACGATAAAGAGTGTAAACTCGTACATTTCATCGGAAAAGATAATATATCTTTCCACTGTGTTGTATGGCCTGCCATGGTTATGGGACAGAACAAGCCTCTTGTCATGCCATGGAATGTGCCTGCCAATGAGTTTTATAATCTTGAAGGGAAACAATTCTCAAAAAGTGAGGGCTGGTATATATCAGTCGATGATTTCTTCCAGAAATATCCCGGTGATGTAATTCGCTATGCCATTATAAGTAACAGCCCGGAAAACAGAGATACGGAATTTACATGGAAGGATTTTCAGAGCAGAAATAATGATCATCTTGCAGATACATACGGGAATCTTGTTCATAGAGTCCTTACATTTATCGAAAAATATTTCGACGGAAAGATACCTGCTCCGGGAAATATGGCAGATATAGATTTGAATATGATGGAAGAAATAAAGAAAACTCCCGGCATCATAGAAGAATGTCTCCTGAATTTTAAAAACCGTCAGGCTTCTCATGAACTTATGGAACTGGCCCGAAAGGGTAACAGATATTACAATGATAAAGCTCCATGGAAATCAAGGAAGGATAATCTATCAGACTGTGGCACTACTATGTATGTCTGTACAAAGCTTCTGCAGGTAATTTCTGTTTTATCTTTCCCCTTTATGCCTGAGAGCAGTAAAAAACTCTGGTCCATGATTGGCTACAGCACAGATCTTGAAGAGGAAAGATGGCAGAATATTGCAGAAAAAGAACTGGTACCCGGTATGGCAATCGGGAAGCCTGTAGTGCTCTTTACTAAAATTGATGATAAGGTAATAGAAGGAGAAATAGAGAAAATGAAAGAAGAATTTATGGAAATACAGAAAGAAAAGGAAAAACCGGCAGTTGAATATGCACCTCTTAAAGAGACAATAACGTATGATGATTTTGCAAAACTTGATTTTCGGGTAGGTAAAGTTCTTACCGTAGAACAGGTACCAAAATCTAAAAAATTATTGAAGGTTCTTCTTGATCTGGGTTTTGAAAAACGTCAGGTCGTAGCAGGTATGGCCCTTCATTATAAACCTGAAGAACTGGTCGGACAGACTGTGATTGTTGTGGCAAATCTTGCTCCTGTAAAGCTTATGAATGTAGAATCAAATGGTATGATTCTTGCCGCTTCTATCGGTGATAAACTCACTGTTTTATCAGTGGCAAAGGAGATTGATCCAGGCGCAACAATCAGTTAGGACTAAAAATAACTCTGGCAAATTATTAGAACGGTTAATATTCTCGCGTCACGTGTCACGATTATATAAAGGAGTAATTAATATGGAAGATAACATTAAAGATTACGATCCTTCCAAATATGAACGCCCTTCTGTTACTGTAGATATAGTCATTTTTACAATCAGGGATAATGATCTGAAGGTTCTTTTGATAAAAAGAAAGGGACCTCCCTATCAAAATTTCTGGGCAATACCCGGCGGTTTTGTAAAAATGAATGAATCTCTTGAAGAAGCAGCTTTCAGAGAGTTAAAAGAAGAAACCGGTGTTTCCGATGTATATCTGGAGCAACTCTACACGTTTGGCGAACCGGGAAGAGACCCCCGTACCCGGGTTATTACTGTGGCCTATTTTGCCCTTATAAACAGTGAAAAACTTGAACTTTATGCATCTACCGATGCCGAGGAAGTCAGATGGTATTCGACAAAAGAACTGCCATCACTTGCTTTTGACCACAGTAAAATTATGGATTATGCCATTACAAGATTGAGATATAAACTTGAGTATACATCTGCAGGGTTTCAGCTTTTACCGGAAGAATTTACTCTCAGTGAACTTCAAAAGGTTTATGAGGTTATTCTGGATAAAAAGCTGGATAAGAGGAATTTCAGAAAGAAAATGCTCTCTCTGGATATACTGGAAGACACGGATAAGAAAATAATGAAGACCCTTCACAGACCTGCCAGATTGTACAGATTTTCTTTTGAAAAATTTCTCAAACTGAAAGATTCCGGTATTATTTTCCCATTCTAGGGAGGATTGTTCTGTGCAAAAAATTATTTATATATCTTTTCTTTTAATAATTATTATTACAGGTTGCCGCGCCGGGCCTCCGCCGGCAGCTACTCCTGTTGCTTCGCCCAGGCCAACTATTGATCCGTCTATGAAACCTCTCGTATTTGCTTCAATACCTATGGATAACAGGCTTAAAATGTTAGAAGGCTGGTCAATGTTAGCCGATTATATTACTCAGGAGACAGGTATACCTGTAGACGTAACTATAAAAAAATCTTATCATGAAATAATAGAAGCCCTTTCCAGTAAAGAAGTGGATTTCTGTTATACCGGGCCCCTTATATATCTTGGAGCCCATGAAAAAGCAGGAGCTATCCCTCTCGTAAAACCTGTAGCCAACGGTCAGCCATTTTATACAAGCGTAATAATTGTCCGAAAAGACAGCGGCATTAATGATGTTGCAGGACTTAAAGGTAAGAGCTTTGCCTTTACCGACAGGGATTCTACGTCAGGATATCTTTTCCCCAGGGCCATGCTTGCAGAAGAAGGTGTTAAATCTCTGAAATTCTTTTCAAAGGTAAGCTATTCGGGAGGCCATGACTCTTCTCTTGAAGGGGTATATCAAAAATATATAGATGGGGCAGGTATATTTGATTATGCTTTTGTTAAAGAAAAGAATACCAAAACAGATGAGCTTAAAATATTGAAGACTTCAGAGCCCATTCCTATGGGACCTATTGTGATATCTAAAAACTTCGATCCTGAAATCGCAAAGAAATTACTGGCCGTTTTTTTGACTATAGGGAAAACGGAAGAAACTAAAATACTGGCAGAAAAAATTAAAGTAGACGGCTATGTAGAGGCAAAAGACAGTGACTATAATTCTATAAGAAAAGCCCTCGGTATAATTAAGAAATTAGGAGAAGATTATAAAACAGAATAGGTTTTTATTGAATAGCTAACAGTGAGCTGTGTACCATAATAAAAATCCGGTCACTGCTCACTGTTCACTGTTAAGTTTTTACCCTGCTTCCACCTGCGGAACCGCTGATGTAAAATACATCATTTCTGGTTGAAGCAATGAAATTATCTCTCAGCGCTACAAAAGATTCAGGCAGTTCTCCTCTCAGATTGGAGGCTTTGTAAAGAGCCTCCGGAGGGTCTATAACTCCTGCCCCCTGGGCTGCCTTCTGCAGTCCCATATCATCTGCTGATTTTGTTAATATATCCTTTACCTGGGCAGGTGATAACTGGGGGTTAGTTTCCAGCAGGTCTGCCACAATCCCGGCTGTTATAGGAGCAGCCATAGATGTTCCCGGCATACCTACATAATATTCATCTACATAGTTAATATTTGGAAGGTTCTTCTCCAGATACTTTCTTATTTCGTTGGGAGTCTTTTCTTTTACAGCCGGATTAAGCCCGAGTCCTTCAAAAAGCTCTTTGGGAAGGTCTTTGAGTTTTTCATCCGGTAATTCTTTTAAATATTTCACCGATCTTGCTATCTTATCAATCTGGCTTCCCGAGATATTAAGAGAGATTATATTTGTTCCCGGTGCTACCAGATCAGGTTTTGCTATTCCGTCTATAGTAGGGCCTCTGCTTGAAAAAGGTGCTATTTCATCATCACTTTTATCTACAGTATTTTTATCATCTACCGCTCCTACTGTTAAAGCAAAAGGACTGTTACCGGGTGCTCCTCCGATAGTTCCCATTTTAGGCCCTTCATTGCCTGCTGCAGCAACTACGACTATACCTGCATTGGCAGCTCTCTCTACAGCTTTATCTATAGGGTCAAATTGATATCCCGGAGAAGGAACACCTATAGACATATTAATAACCCTTATATTGTATTTATCTCTGTTTTCAATTACCCAGTCTATACCTTCAACTATATTTGATACCTTTGCTCCTCCGTCGGAATTCAATACCTTTACCCCGACTATATGGGCATTGGGAGCAGTTCCTTTGTATTTTCCCTCAGAAGTTGCTCCTGTACCTGCCGCATCGCCTGCCACATGAGTTCCATGACCGTTATCATCATAGGGGCCTTCTTTATCATTTACAAAATCTTTAAAGGCTATTATTTTATCTTTTATATCAGGATGGGGGGCTATGCCTGTATCCAGTATGGCAATAGATACGCCTCTTCCCGTAGCTGTCAGAGTATCTATATTAGTTGTAGCGTTAATGGCAAGTTTTGCTACATTGTTAACTACCTGATTTCCACCCTGTTTTGATTCTTTTGCAACAGAGGGGATAGTTTTTTCTTCTTGTGATTTGCACTGAACTCTGTTCGGGAAAATAGGCAGCACAAAATCCTGGGCATCTTCTATTACTTTGAAACCTGCAGATTCAAGATTTTTAATGGTCTTTTTATCTACCTTGGCTATAAATTCCCCGCCTCCGAGTGTTCTGTCTACTCTTACTTTTCTGGGGATTTTATGCTCTGATTTAATCCTGGCGTTCGCACTTAACAGTGCTTCCTTTTTTTGAGGATTATCTGTGGATATTATTACACTTATGAAATTATCGTCTTCCGAACTAAGGGATTTTTCAGACAACACGACTGTATCTCCTGATGTTCTATCAGAAGGGCTTCTTTCCGTTTTCGGTGTTGCCTGGTATTTATTATCCTGATTAAGATTCCTCAGGGCTGCCAGATATTGACTCGTAGTCGCCTGGGAAATGCTTTTCATTTAATTTCCTCCTGTCATTAGGATTCTTTATCGATTTTAAAAGCTTTTATGTGTACATACTATACGTATAAATTATATCATATTTCCCTTGATTCTTATCAGTTAATTTGTTAAAATTTTGTTAACAAAAATCTATGGAATAATTTATATGAAAATTGTGAAGAATGAAGGGTCAATGGAGGAATATCCTCTCATTCTTCGTTGTGACAACCTGGTCATGGCAATTCGTAAGTCTTCAATAATAATCAGTCAGGTTTTATATGAAAATGATGAAGTTTGCACCTTCACTGGATGTTGATTTTCATATTTGGTTGTGACCGCTCCGGTCATGTCTGTTAGTTGTGGACGGATAAAGTTAAATATTCGATGTTCATGATCAGAAACCTGTAATATGCTCTCAACTTACTGAAGTGAGAAGTGAATAGTGAAAAGTCAGAGAACCTTATCTAGTCTGGTTTATAACATATTGAAATATTAATTGCTTATGCTCAGGTCAGTATATTAAGCGTTACGCGCC
>JAKPQU010000526.1 GCA_029555925.1 Bacillota bacterium | reverse complement strand
ATGGGAGTAATGATTGATGGTAAATGGGGTTATATGGATAAATCAGAAAAAATTATCATAAAACCGCAGTTTGATAATGCCTGTAATTTCTTCGAAGGTATAGCTTTTGTAATGAAAGACCGTAAATGGGGCTGTATAGATAAAACAGGTAATCTCATTATAAAACCTCAGTTCGATGCTCCGTCTAGGTTTAAGGACGGTATAGCTCTGGTACAGTCAGGTTATGTATACGGTTATATAGATAAGGCAGGTAATTTTATCATAAAACCTCAATTCAGTGAAGCCAGTATGTTCTCAGAAGATCTGGCTGCAGTATCTATTGATGATAGATGGGGATTTATTGATAAGAAAGGTTCTTTTTTTATAACCTCTCAGTTTGACGGAGCAGGAGATTTTTCTGAAGGCCTTGCTCCTGTAAAGGTTAAAGAAAAATGGGGGTTTATAGATAAAACCGGAAGATTTATCATAGAACCGGTTTATGATAATGCCATAAGTTTTTCAAATGGTCTTTCAGCTGTTATGGCTGATGGAAAATATTATTATATAGATAATACCGGGAAGGTTATCTGGGAGAAAAAGGAATAATAATTGGTAGGAGCTGATAATGTGAAAAAAATTTTTATTGTAGCAGGTCTGGTGGTAGCTCTTGCAATAACAGGATTGCTTTTTTATTTCTGGCATTATACCTCTACGCCGCAGTATTCTGTCATAATGATTTTGAGGAGTATAAAAGGTCATGACTGGGAGAAATTCCAGAAATATGTCGATACCGATTCCCTCTGTGAAAGTCTTATAGATGACGTGTCCAAATTTTTTACGGAGAAATTTGAAGAGTCAGGAACAGGTGGGATTCTTGGAAATATCCTGAATAAAGGTCTTGGTGAGGCTTTAAAGCCGAAAATTAAAGAAAAATTTAGAGAGAATTTACAGAAATTTGTCGAATCCTCTGATAGTGATAATGAAAACAGGGGAGAACTCAGGAAAAAGCTCCTTATGAATTCATCTATAACATGCCTGGAAAAAGAAGGAAAGATCGCAGTCGTGGCACTCAATATAGATGACGGTGAAAAAAACGTTACTGTAAAATTGAAAATGAGAAAGTATGAAAACCACTGGCAACTTATTGAGATTTTAAATCCGGGAGATATAGTAAAAGATATTATTAAGAAGTGAGTCGTGAGTCGTGAGCCGTGAAAAGTAGGGGCGAACCACTGTGTTCGCCCTGTAACCGGTGAAACCATGCATCACGCATCACGCATTACGCATCACGAAACCACCCGTCACGCGTCACGCGTCACGTGTCACGCTTCTACAGACTGGAGATATTACAAATGGAAACTCTCATATATTTAGATTATAACGCCACAACGCCTCATGACAGTGAGGTTATTTCTGCTATGAAACCATATGTGGAAGAATATTTCGGCAATCCTTCCAGTTCCCATCTCTATGGACTTAAGACCAGGGAGGCAGTGGAACAGGCAAGATGTCAGGTAGCTTCTTTACTTAACTGCAGTCCTTCCGGGATTGTCTTTACGAGCGGCGGAACTGAGTCCAATAATTATGCCATAAAAGGCATTGCTTTTGCTCACAGACATAAAGGAAACCATATTATTACAACAGTAATAGAACATCCTGCAGTCCTTGAAGTATGCAGATTCCTTGAAAAACATGGTTTTTCTGTTACTTATCTGCCTGTTGACGAATACGGCCTCGTAAGTCCTTCGGAACTTGAACATACTATAACAGATAAAACAATTCTTGTTACTGTTATGCATGCCAATAATGAAGTCGGCACAGTTCAGCCTGTTGAAGAAATTTCTGCCATTACAACAAAGAAAGGGATTGTTTTTCATACAGATGCCGCCCAGTCTGCAGGTAAGATCTCTGTCGATATAAAAGAGCTCGGCGCAGATCTTCTGTCCATAGCGGGACATAAATTATATGCCCCTAAAGGTGTGGGAATTCTTTATATAAAAAATGGCATTACACCTGAGAAATTTATGCATGGCGCAGGCCATGAAGGAGGAAGAAGGGCAGGAACCGAAAATGTCCTTGAAATAGTCGGACTTGGGAAAGCCTGTGAAATTGCCGGAAGAGATCTCAAGAAAAACAGTAGACATATGAAGAACATGAGAGACAGACTTCATAAGGGTTTAGAGCAGAAGATAAAGGATATAAAACTTAACGGTCATCCTGAAAAAAGGCTTCCAAATACCTTGAGTTTGAGTTTTAAAGACATTAATTCGGATGATCTTATTCAAAGCTTAAATGATAAAGTGGCAGTTTCGGCAGGTGCTGCCTGTCACACAGGGAAAATTTCTTATGTGCTTGAAGCAATGAATATTCCTCGTGAATGGTCACAGGGAACATTGAGATTTTCTACCGGTAAAATGACGCAAAAAAGTGAGATTGACAGGGCAGTAGATATAATCTCTTCAATAATCAAATAACAGTTCTCGCCTATCTCAATTTTTTTAAATAATGACAGAAATATTCTTATCTATCTGCCTCCGGGTTATTCCGAAGATAATGGCAAAAAATATCCCGTTCTCTACCTTCAGGACGGACAGAATGTTTTTAATAAAGAGACTTCTTTTATAGGAGTGGAATGGAACCTTGATGAAACGGCAGAAAGACTGATAAAAGAAGGTAAAATAAGAGAAATCATTATGGTGGCAATTTATAATAATGAAGATCGTATAAGTGAATATACGCCTGTAAAAGATGCAGAACATGGCGGAGGAAAATTGCCTGCCTATGCAGATTTTGTCGTTAAAGAACTTAAACCTTTCATAGACAGTAATTTTAATACGTCTACAGAGCCTTCTGACACAGGCTTTATGGGTTCATCTCTGGGCGGAATAAGCGCTCTTTATATGGGGTGGCATTATCCTGAACTGTTCGGATTAATAGGAGTAGTCTCTCCCTCTTTATGGTGGTCTGACGGGTATTTTATCAGAGAGATTGCCGGCTGGAAAAAACCGAAACCTGAAATAAAAATATGGCTCGATATGGGCACAGAAGAAGCTGATAGGGATGAGAATAAAAATGATATCCCCGATGCAATCGATTCTTCAAGACTTATGATGGATATTTTGATAAATAAAGGTTATATCCCCGGGGAAGACCTTTGTTATTATGAGGCAGAAGGTGCTCCTCATAATGAAAAAGCCTGGAGCGAAAGATCTGACAGGGTACTGATTTTTTTATTGGGTAAAGATTAAAGTAATGTTTGTCTGCTTTTACTCTGTTGCATAAAGAAAAATAATCTCTTTATTATTTCTGACCTTGTATATTACAGAATGATCGTTATGCACCGGGTGAATAAACTTTATTTCCCATGCCCATTCCTTTTCATATTTTTCATTGAAATAATTTGTATATTGTGCCGAAATAAGAATATAGTCTTTAATTTTGAAAGACTCACCGTCTATTACTCTTGTTTCCTTATTATAAAAATATTCTTTTGCTATCTTAACAGCTTCTGAGATTGACAGTCCGGGAACAGGTATGGGATGACCGGATTTTGCCCATCCGTTACTGAAGATAAAGAAGATAGATAAAACTAGAATTATTCCTGATATTTTCTTCATAATTTTTTATCCTTTTCTTCGTGCTTCTTCTTTTTTTGTGAAATATGGTCGATTTCTTCTGTTATCCGTTATGATTTCTCATATGAATTTATTTCACTTCTATATAATTACAGATATAATCAACCAGTATATCTCCTCTTGCCATAAGTCTTTTTGTCTGTATTTTCGCAAGATTGAAACTCAGTTCGGCATGGTGGGACAGCATATGTAAGAAATTTTCTTTTGAAATCATATATAATTCTGCATTATCGGAAGATACTATGGCAGAAAGGGTTCTTTCCGTGTTCAGGACAATACCTGTTTCTCCGAAGAGATCTCCTTTACCGAGATTGGCAATCTCTATCTTTTCTTTTTTATCCATCTGAATCTCTTTATAAAGTGTTACCCTGCCGGATTTTATTATATAAAGTTCTTCCGCGCTGTCTCCTTCTTTAAAGAGAATTTTTCCGTTTTTAAATTTCTTTAATTTTATTTTCTGATCCAGCTTTTCTATCTGCTGTATATCAAATACACTGAATAGGGGAATTAATTTAATAATTTCTGCTTTTGTTCTTTTCTGTTCCAGTTCTTCTTTTGTTTCCAGATCTTCTATAGGGGAGGAATCAGTATAGGAGTGCACTATAGAGTATATATCATTGAATACTTTGTGACCTATCATATAACCTTTAAAGAGCCTTTCAGGGTCGTTGTTTACCGTATTTTTGCTTAAATTCATTTTATTTACCTCTTTCTATTTATTAATTTATATTATTTCTCGATACCTGAACCAGGAGTAATTTACTGAGTTTAACAAACCCTATTTCCCTTCACTCTTCACTACTGAAAATACATAAAGGATCTTCTGCCATATAATCGCCTGTCATTGCAAAAGCCAGTGCCCTGCAACCGGTACAATCCTTTATTTTACATCCATGGCATTTACCCTTTAAAATTTTTTTCTCTCTCAGTCTTTTTAATACATAAGACTTGTTCCATATATCATAAAGAGATTCTTCCAGCAAGTTCCCGATTTTAATGGGAAATCTCCTGCATGGAAAAACACTTCCGTCAGGCATGACTGCAATACCGTCTGTTCCCACAATGCATGGAGAACCGTATAGCTCAAATGCTCCATTCTCTTTTGTAACTCTGAAACCTTTATATGGTATAAGAGGATACAGATTGTCTTCATTGCAGGTTTTACTCAATAAAATTTTTATTGTTTTTATCCAGTTTTCTAAAGATACTACCTGATTGGTTATTTTCCTCCCGACTCCTTGGGGAATAAATCTTTCCACAATGAAATGGTTTATATTATACTCTTCTATAAAATAAAACAGTTTTTCCACTTCCGAAACATTCTGCTCCATAATGGTAAACATAAGAGTTTTTTCGAAATTTCTTTCTTTCAGCATATTCATTGTTTTAATAAATTTCTCGAAATTTCCTTTGCCGCGGAATTTTTCGAAAGTTTCTTTCTCAAAAGCTTCTGCTGAAATTTTCAATTTTGTCTCAGGAAAATCTTCGAGAAAATTCAGAATTTCTTCATTTAAGAAGAAGCTGTTTGTAATGATTCCAGCTTCTTTTACACAGGGACTTTTATAAAGATAACTGAAAAGTTCTTTCCACTCTTTATAAAGAAATGGTTCTCCTCCTGTTATATCTATTACCAGGTCTTTATTTTCTTCCTGCAGAAAGTTTCTTATATTTACAAACATTACTTTTAGATCTTCCGGGGAACGATCCTGATTTTCAAAAAAGTCATCGTGATAACAGTGGATACATCTCAGGTTACAGAGATTTGTAATGTGCCATTGAATGTGAAATGTGTCTTTCATAATGGAAGGCATTATAACAGGCTCTTCTCTGTATGTCAGTTTAATAGCTTACAGATAGGGATTTATATGAGAAGCTTGACGCGTGACGGGAGGAATAGATTCTCATAATTCGTTATGACCGAAACGGTTATGGATGTTAGTTGAGACATTTTATGCTATAATCTATAGAAAAAAATCAGGAAAGGTTTATGCGACGCGTCACGCGTCACGCGTCACGCGTCACGATTTCACACCAGATTATCTATGGCTTCCCTGAATTTCTTTACGGCTTCATAGATCGTATTTGCTTCTTTACCGGTGACTATGGCACCGATCATGATACACCTTACCCCGGCATGTTTGAGATATTTTATCTCTTCCGGTTTTATGGCAAGCTGTGTCGGAATTACTACAGGGAGATTAGAAGTTTCACAGATCCACTGATAGAGAAGAAGATCGCTCAATCTGAGTTCTCTTCCGTAATTCTCCGGCGCCATAACAGAAGCTTCTACTATGTCTGCTCCCCAGTGCTTCAGATATGGCAGGAGTTTTAGATCGAAATTATAGGACGGTGCATACATTCTTGCCATTTTCTGCGGAAGTTCTAACATACAGGCAGGTATATTTTCTATATAGGTATCAAAAAAATCTATACCCATTTCATAAAGTTCCATCATTTCTTCTTTTGTGGCCACTTTACCGGCACCGGGTACTATACCTGCAGGTATTTTTACTGTATCCAGAATGGATTTAATAGCATTTTTTTCCTCTTCAAAAGGGCCGAAATATGTTCCGCTTGCCCTGTGTTCCACATTTATATGTATTTTTATCACATCTGCCCCTGCCTCTTCTGCTGCTTTTGCAAGGTCTTTGTTATTTTTCGGCAGACTCATTATAAGGGAAAATGGTTTTGTCTTTATTATGTCAAGAAATTTGCTCACAGTTTTTTCCTTTCTATGATTATATGAGAATCGTATTATTCGATAAGATTTACATAAAAATTAATTTTTCTAAGTAAATAGGCTATTTCTTTAAAATGGTCTTTTGTTCCGGGTTTTACCATTTCCAGGACAAATGCCCGGACTCCGTCTTTGATTACAGGTTTTCTTACGGTAAAAGGGACGGAAAATATTTCTTCAAGTTTTTCTTTAAGCTTCCAGTCTCTGGTTTTTATATAGGTATTCTGTCCGTCAAACTCTATTATGGCAGTTGGTTTTTCTTCTACAATTTTCTCTTTTGCATTATTTTTAAAGTTTTTTAGTATTATTTTCACAAATTGGACCTCTGGATAACGATTTCAGTCATAATGTTTAACCCTGCACTAACTCTGTACCAGATAATCAATATATTGATACATGCTTAAATCACTGTAATATAAATCATCTTTTGTAGATATTTTACCTTCAAAGACCTTCTGGGCCATATCTATACGAAAGGATTCGTCTTTCTCCTGAAGAAAAGTTTCCAGCGTCTGAGCGAAATATTCCACAGGGCTGTAAGATGCTATACCTTCCATAAATTGATGTCCTTCTTCTCCCCGTCTGCATGCATGGTAGTTATTCAATACAAACGGCGATTTAAGAGAGGCAAAACTGTCTCCTCCCGTGGCATGATCAAAAGCCAGAGCCATAAGATAAACAGGTGTATTGAAACGATATAGATTTTCAAAACTTTCAAAGAGCCATTCTTCACCGAGAAAACAGATTCTCAGATTCTCCGAATAACCTGCCCTCAAATCCCCTGTATTTTCGGCATTTTTTACTACATGGGAGAGTTTCTCTCCGGCTTTCAGAACGACTATTTTGACATTAAAGGCAAGACATGTATCAAGTATTTTGTCTCCAAGTTGATAGAGACGTTCAATAAGCCGTCCCGCTATATCGGGAGAAGCACAGTGGACAATCATGTTTACTATTCTCTGACGGTTACTCTGTTCTTTCATATATTCCGGAGATGCTTTTATTTCTTCGGAAACAGGATTTTGCTCTATATCTTCAAGTTTATAAAGAGCAGGCATGTCACAGAATGTAGGGGATGAGCTGTCTCCTGTTTCTACAATATCAGGAGATGGTTCGTCAGGTATATCCATAGTAAGCCCTGACGATTGTATTTTAATTTGAGGAAGAACTACGTCTTCTCTTTCTTCTTTTTTCTCTTCTTTTTCTTCATCTTCCGACTTATAAGCATCTTTTAGTCTGTGTTCCGGATCTTTATATGTTAAATCTTTTTCTTCTTTTTTCCCTGTGACTTTTTCTTCCCAAGAACCGTCTTTTATGTCTTTTTCTTTACAGATTTCTTCCTCTGTATCATCATGTGTTTTTTTCTTTTCTTCCTCTTTTTCTTCCAGCAGTTCATCTTCTGAGTGATGGGCTTTCATCTGAAAGATTTTATCTCTTTTGAAGAAATCAAGACTCTTGTTGAGTTCCTGTGTGTCTTCATCCTTTTCCATTTCAGAAGAAAAGGATTCCCCCCAGTTTGAACCGCCACTTCCTCTCATATCTCCCATGTTGGACATGTCGTCCTGATTACCCACTTCTCCCGCATTTATTCCGACCCCTTTGGATGTGGTTGAACCTGTTGCAACTGTTTTTTTATCTGTATCTTTATCTTCTTTTCTCTGTGCTTTTTGAAGGGAAGTATTGGATTTAACCGAGTTATCAAGCATATCCTGCATGGTAGAAGAAGCTGCACGGCTTATTCTTATCATGCTGGCAATATCCATACATATACCCCCTTAACTGATTTGAGCATAAGCATTTAAAAAGATCTTCCTCCCGTAACGCGTTACGAGAGCATATATGTATTATTTATGCTTACCTCAGTAATTTTAGCTGACTCAATTGATTATATCATTTAAAAAGGTTTTTTACAATATTTTAAAAGGAATCGTCACTATTTATAACGAATCTAATCAGGCTGTCAGCTCTCAGCTAACAGCTTAATATTTTACAAGAAAGGTGTGTGTTTAACTTGCTGGCTTCAAGGATTTTAATCTTTATTATATTATTTTCATTTGTATCTATATCTTATTCGAAGGAGACTTCGGATTATTTAAAAGGCATGGATTTTTATAAAAAAGGGAAATATGCAGAATCTGTCAAATCTTTTCTGTCAGCTTTGAAGAAAGAACCTCATAATGCTGAAATATATAATTATCTTGGCAGAGCCTATTATAGCCTTGAAAATTATAAGGAATCTATTTCT
The DNA here is from genome assembly GCA_029555925.1 of Bacillota bacterium. The sequence goes on along the minus strand of JAKPQU010000526.1, from coordinate 15,647 downwards.
GCCTATAAAAAAGCAATAGAATATAATCCTGTAAATGCTTCCTACCATTATAATCTGGGTATTGCCTGCGAAAAAACAGGTGATCTTGAACTGGCAAAAATCTCCTATGAGGAAGCCATTACACTTAATTCCGGAGATCCTGATTTTCATAACCGCCTGGGAGGTGTTTATTATCGTTTGAAAGAATGGCAGAAAGCCCTGGATGAATACAGTATGGCTATAAGTTATTCAGGAAAAAATCCAAAACCTTATTTTTATTATAATCAGGGCAGAACGTTTGATAAACTTGGCTATACCGATAAGGCTATTGAGGCCTATTCCAGAGCAGTTAATCTGAAAAAAAATGATTCTGATTTTTATTACCACAGAGGTATGGCTTATCTAAAAAAAGGCAGTTATAAAAAAGCTAAAGAAGATGTAGAAAATGCTATTAAACTGGAAAAAAATAATTTCCTTCTTTATACGGGTCTGGCACAGGTTTATCAGGCTATGGGAGAAAAAGACAGGGCCAGAGCAAACTTCAAAAAATCAATAGAGATTGCCCCGAAAGAGGGAATACCTCATTATCATTTCGGTAATTTTTATAAAGACATAAAACTTTACAATGAAGCTATAGCAGAATATCAGAAAGCCATTGACCTTGATCCTGATAATGGTTCCTATTATTATTCTCTCGGCGAGGTTCTCAGTCTCATCAATCAGATGGACAAAGCTCTCGTTGCCTATAAGGAAGCTGTAATTAAAGAACCCAGAAATGCTGTTTATTTGAATGAACTCGGCAGCATTTATTATAAAAGAGGGGACTGGCAGAATGCCATAGAAACCTATAGAAATGCTGTAAAATATTATCCTGAAGATGCCTATCTCCATTATAATTTAGGCAGAACCTATCAGGAAAACGGTCAGACAGAAAGAGCTATTGAGCAATACCGGGAAGCTATTTCTATTAATGGAAAAAATGCCGATTTTTATAATTATCTCGGTATCTCTTTATATGAAAAACGCGATTATAAAGAAGCGATAGATAATTTTAATAAAGCTATAAAACTTGAACCTGACAGTGCTATATTTTATTATAATCTTGGAAATGCCCTCTATTTTTCAGGTGATTTAAAAAACAGTATTGACCCTTATAAAAAGGCAGTTTCTCTTTCGCCCAATGATTTCTCTTTTCACAGTCATCTCGGTGTTGCATATATAAAGATCGGTCTTATTGAAGAAGGTTTAATGGCTCTGGAAAATGCACGTAAACTGGCAGGTAATGATAAACAGCGTGAAGATATAAATAATATTATAGCTAAAGTAAAGGGTGACCACCAGGGGCCGTCTCCGTCTGTTACTCCCGGCCCGAATTTTACAAAAACACCTGTCCCGGACGTTCAGGCTCTTTCAGATGAAGATAAAATGTCTATTACACGGAGTTTTAACGATGCAGAAGATTTTGAAAAAAATAAAAAATGGGATATGGCTATATTCCAGTATAAGAAAATAATAAAGCTCGATAAAGATAATATCCTTGCTTATCACAGGATGGCTATAGATTATTACCGTCAGAAAAAATATGATGATGCCATAAAAAATTTCAATAAAGTCATAGAACTTGATGATAAAGGTAAAGCTGCCAGTGCAGCTCATTACAGTCTTGCCAATATTTATCTGTTAATGGGAAATAAAGATAATGCTATTAAAGAATTTGAGCTTTATCTTCAGATCAATCCCGATGCAGATGATGCAGATGAAGTTCGTGCTAAAATAAAGGAGTTGAAAAAGTGAAAAGTGAATAGTGAAAGGTAATTCTTCCTTTTCACTATTCACTTTTCACTGCTATAATGAAACAACATTTATACGTTTTTTTACCTGTTTTAATAATTGCTTCTATAGTATCTATCTGGATAGCTTATGGAAGAGTGACTGTAGAGCAAGGTCTGAATACAGTCAATCTTGTTATGGATTACGATGACTGGCGGAGGTTCTGTCTCCAGAACGGATATAATCTGGAAGATACTCTGGATGTACTGAAAACAAACGGCATTTCTTCCTTCGGTATTTATGAGGATACGCCAAAAAGACTTCAGGAAAGAGGAGAACTTACAGTCTATTCAGGTTTTGATATATTGAATGCTTACAGATTATCAGGCACATCCAATCAGATTCTCAGAAAACTTGCAGAAGAAAAGAAAGTTTTTCCTGATAATATTTATATTTTATTTCCTGATAATTCACCTTATCTGGATAAATTACAGAAGTATTTTTTAAGATTTTTTGGCAGAGAGCGAGTTATGCTTCATATGTTGCCATCTTCTCCTTCCGTTCTTGAGATACAGGGAACTTATTCCGATGTGGTAAATCTTGGCATAGGTCTTCCTGAAAATATCGTTAATAGACTTTCTTCTAAAGGATTCTCTATAGTGGCAAGAATGGAGAACAGGATTCTTAAAGAGGAAGATCTTAATTTCATATTTCAGTACATTCCACCGTGCTGTACAACCCTTGTTTTTTCAGGTATGAATAATGAAGTACTTGGTTACCCTGATTTACTTGAACAGACTGCTTCCATTATGGAACAGAAAAATCTCTATCTGGGATTTATAGAAGTAGCAGATCTTGAAAATCTCCAGAAAGGAGCTGTAACGGTGGCAGGACATAATATTACCAGAGTTGTAAGGGTGATTTCCATGTCTTCTGCCTATCAGGACAAATTAAAATTAGATCAGATAATAGATATGTGGAACCTTGCCGTGACAGAAAGAAATATGAGGCTCCTTTATCTGAGGCCGCTGAGTAAACCTGTCGACAAAATGACACCTCTGGAAAGTAATCTCTATTATCTGCAGTTATGCAAGGAAACCATTTTAGCTTCCGGATATAAAACAGGAGGCACTGAAGGTATGAGTTATTTCAGCCCTCCTACTGTATTAAAATTTTTTTCAGGCCTGGGAGCCATCTGTGCAGGTATTTTAATTCTTGCCAGTATTTTTCAGCTCTCTTTTAAACATTCACTTCTTACAGCTTTTGTATGTGTTTTAGCTTTACTGGCAGGGCTGGTTCTTGCAGGAAGTTTTATGTCAAAGTTATGTGCCCTTATGGCCGGTATGATTTTCCCTCTTTTTGCCATTATATTCGGTTTTCCCGGTCTTTTTTCCGGAACTAAATTTTCCGGGAAAAATCATATGTTTTTTGCTCTGAAAACAGTCTGGATTGTTTCATTTCTTACTATTATCGGCTCTATTATTACGATGAGTATGGTTTCTTCTACAAAATTTTTCCTTACAGTAGAGCGTTTCAAAGGTGTGAAATTTATTATGACTGTTCCCATATTTTTGATAATTATTTTTTATATTTATGCTCTTACCGGGGGAAATAAATTGCAGAATTTTTTTAAAAAAATTAGAGCTTTTTTAGAGAAACCTGTTTATTTATGGCAGATATGTGCTATTGTTATTATAGCACTGGGAGGAGTTTTTTACCTGCTCCGTACAGGTAATACTACTGTCGTTCCTGTATCTGATTTTGAAAGGAATATTCGTTCTTTGCTCGATGCACTGTTAATAGTGAGGCCAAGATTTAAGGATTTTCTTATAGGTGAACCAGCACTTTTTTTGACTGCCTATTTATGGAGTAAAGGTCATTACAGGTATCTATGGATTTTTCTGGCCCTGGCCTGCCTGGGACAGGCTGATATTGTAGATACTTTTGCCCATCTTCACACACCTCTTCTGGTATCATTGCTCAGGGTCTTTCATGGTTTATGGATAGGTTCTCTCACAGGTTTTTTGGGTTCCCTACTTTATAATATATGTGCCAGGGGAGTTACTGAACATGAAAAAAAATGATATTCTCATATCAGGTTATTATGGTTTCAAAAATACAGGAGACGAAGCCATTCTTGCTTCTATTCTGGATGCCTTGAAAAAGATTGAACCGGAATTGAACATTAAGATATTATCCGTTAATCCATCTCTTACAGAGAAAGAACATAATGTACCTTCAATACACCGTTACAGACCTGAAATGTTTTATGCTCTCCTGGAAAGCAGGATGCTCATAAGCGGTGGAGGGGGGTTACTTCAGGATAGTACAAGTATAAGAAGTCCTCTCTATTATCTTGCCATGGTTTTACTTGCAAAATTAACAGGTAAAAAAGTCATGTTTTATGCCCAGGGTATTGGCCCTTTAAAAACTTTTACAGGAAAAGCTCTTACTTCTTATATAGCAAATATGGTGGATTTTATAACCGTAAGAGATGAGAAATCCGCACGGATACTGAAAGAACTCGGTGTATTGAGGCCACCTGTTGAGGTTACGACAGATCCTGTATTTGCCATGAAGCCTGCCTGTGAACCTGATATTCTGAATGCTTTTTCCGCAGAAAAAATACCCTTTGAAGGTAACAGGTGGATTGGACTTTCTGTAAGAGACTGGAATAGTTCTATTGATTATCTGAATATTATTTCCCGTGCTGTTGATAGACTGTCTGAAGAATTCTCCTGTAAAATTCTTCTTATACCCATGCATTATCCTGACGATCTGCTTGTTTCCAGAAGAATAAAAAATACTATAAAAAGTTCCGTTTATATTGTTTCCGGTGAATATTCTCCCAGAGTTCTTATGGGAATGCTCGGAAAGATGAATATCCTTATTGCTATGAGACTTCATGCAGTTATTATGTCTTCCGTTCTTGGTGTTCCCTCATTACCTCTGGCTTATGATCCGAAAATAGCAAATATCTCGGAACAGCTCGGTTTGAAATATCTGTCTCTAGAGGAAATAAATGAAGGTAATTTATATGATATGGCCCTGCCCCTGGTAGAAAACCATGAAAAAATATCTTCTCTCCTTACGGAAAAAACAGAAATTCTTAAAGTTAAGGCTCTGCGCAATGCAGAAATTGTAAAGGAAATTTTAAGAAAATCGTGAAGGGTGAAAGATAAACATTATGTTGTACATATAATAACCTGGTAACTGGTAACTGGTCACTGGTCACTGATAACTGGTCACTGTAGAAAACTCTTGTTAAGGTTTTATCGACATGTTATAATAAAAATCTATAACTTTGAGATTAATTTTTTACAGGTGTATATTTTTATGGAAGAAAGTGGATATGATTACAGTTCTCTCAAAAAAGCTATAGAATTGAAATTAAGAAAGGCGCTGGATGCTAAAAAAAATATAGAAACTTCGAAACCTGTTGCGGCAGTTCCTCGGAAATTACAACCTAAAATAGGTTTTCTGGATAGTAAAACCGGTAATCATCCAACTACATTGAGTAAGACAGTGGATTTAAGCAGTGGCATACTTCCCGAAAATAATATGGAACAGGTTAACTGGTTTGATGTTTTGAAAAAGTCTGTTGTTTATGAAGAAAGGAAAGAAGCTATAAGAGGGATAAGCAAATTGCACAGCCCTGCTGTTGTTAATACATTGCTTCATGTACTTTTGAACGATAAAGATAAAGATTTAAGAATTGAGGCAGTAGAAGCTCTTGTAAAGTTAAAAGATAAGAAGGCTTTAGATGGTTTACTGAAAGGTATGAAGATTGAGAAAGATTATGAAGTCCGCAAGCGCATAGCCTGGGCCTACAGTCAGATTAAATATAAGTGAGAAGTGAAGAGTAGAGGCGAACCGTGTCGCCCGGTGAGTGGTGAAACCACGCATTACCCATTACACATCACGCGTCAAATGGTCTCCATAATAATTAAAAAAAATTAATTTTTCTTTAATTTACTTTTAATCTCTACAGTATAAAATCTTGTAAGCTTCGAAAAATTGGATTATAATATATTTTTTTCAGTTACTACTGAGGTGAGCATAAATAATAAATATCTGCTCTTGTGACGCGTAACGCGTGACGCGTGGCGGGAGGAAGATTCTTATTACATGCTTATGCTCAGGTCAGTAACTGAAAGCTGAAAGCTGAAAGCTGAAAGCTATATTAAGAAAGGAGGTCTTACTGGTTATTACCAGAGAAAAAGATGATAGAAGTTGAGAATTTAACAAAAAGGTACGGTGATTTTTTAGTAGTCGATAAGCTGACTTTTTCTGTGGATAAAGGGGAAATCCTTGGTTTTCTGGGATTAAATGCTGCAGGTAAAACTACTACGATGAGAATGTTAACCTGTTATTTCCCTCCCACAGAAGGTACTGCAAAGGTATGTGGTCATGATGTATTTGACGAATCCATCAGGGTAAGAGAAAAGGTTGGATATATGCCTGAAAGGGTTCCCCTTTATAATAACATGACAGTAGGTGATTATCTGGATTTTGTTGCAGACATAAAGAAACTGGATTTTCGCAAAAAATCTGAAAGACTTGATTATGTGTTCAGCAGATGCGGCCTTGAGGATGCGAAAGATAAATTAATAAGAAAACTTTCCAAAGGATACAGACAGAGAGTGGGACTTGCCCAGGCTCTTATTCATGATCCTCAGGTACTTATCCTTGACGAACCTACATCAGGACTTGACCCCAGGCAGATCAGAGAGGTGAGAGATTTAATAAAGAGTTTTAAAGGTGAAAGAACTATTATACTGAGCACTCATATCTTATCGGAAGTAAGTCAGGTATGTTCCAGAGTAATCATAATAAATCAGGGGAAACTTGTCGCCATAGATACTCCTGAAAACCTGAGTGAACGTTTCGATAAAATGAGAGGTTACAGGGAAATTTCTCTTAAAATAAGAGAATCCAATAAAGATGAGGTAGTAAAAACTCTCAGAGGTGTAAAAGGTGTTCATGAGGTTATTATGGGAAAAACAGACAGTGATACAGGAGAATATACGTTAAAAACAGAGGTTAAAGATGAAATCCCGGAGGCTGTTTCATCACTCGTGATAGAAAAGAAATGGGGACTTATGTCCATACATCCGGAACATATGAATCTTGAAGATGTGTTCCTGAAACTTACCCTCGATGATAGTAATAAACAGAAGGAAGGTGTGGCGAATTGAGAGTTGTCCTTGCTATTATAAAAAAAGAATTGAAGGCTTATTTTGCCTCTCCTATAGCCTATGCAGTTATGACAGTTTTCCTATTTATAATAGGTTTTTATTTCTTTGCATTGCTTCAGAGATTTTCTGAAATGACCTGGGCCATGAGAGCCCAGCAACAGTATCAGTTCGGTATGCAAAATCTGAATATAAACGAAGAGGTTGTAAGACCTTTTTTCAGTATTATTCTTACTATTTCTTTGTTTATTATGCCCATATTGACAATGAGACTTTTCTCGGAAGAAATGGAAACAGGTACCCTGGAGTTACTCTTTACTTCACCTGTTACGGAAATACAGCTTATAGGTGGTAAATATCTTGCATCTTTTATTTTCTATCTTCTTATGGTATGTTTTACAGTGCCCCATATGCTAATATTGTTTAAGCTGAGTAAACCTGATATAGGAACAGTTTTATCAGGTTACGCGGGTCTTATTCTTGTGGGACTTACTTTTCTTGCTATAGGTCTTTTCCTTTCGTCTCTGACGAAGAATCAGATTGTAGCAGCAATTTTGAGTTTCGGTGTTTTATTAATTCTGGGCATAGTTTCATGGGCCTCTAATTTTTCAGATCCCACTACAGGAAAAGTATTGAGTTATTTATCTATATTCGGTCATTTTGAGGATTTTTCAAAAGGAGTCTTTGATACGAAACACCTCATATATTATTTGAGTTTTTCTTTTGGCGGTCTCTTTTTAACTTATACTTCTCTTGACTCATTGAAATGGAGGGGATAGAATTGAAGAAAAATTGTCTTCCTATATCGATAATACTTTTAGTTCTGGTCATTGCAGGCTATTTTGTCTGGACCACATATTATTCCACAGTTGAACCTGTGTATATAGTACCGTTTTTCTTTGTATTTTTAATTGCGTCACTGGTATTTCTTGTTATGTGGATAAAACAGAATACCGGTGCCAGGATTTTTGCTCATGGAACAAATACTGTGGTTATGGTAATTGCATTAATAGGTGTTCTTGTCTTGATTAACTATATAAGCAGTAAACACAGTTATCGTAAAGATTTTACCCTTAATAAAACCTTCAGTCTTTCCGATCAGACGGAAAAGATTTTGAAGGGTCTCAATCAGAATATCATGATTTATGCCTTTTACCAGGACGGAGACAGCGGTTCCCGTGAGCAATTTAAAGATCTCATGGAAGAATATATGCACCTGAGTTCAAAGGTCAATTATAAAATGATAGATCCTGTAAAAAACCCGAATAAAGCGATAGAATACGGAGTTAAACAGCTTAATACCGTTATTCTTGAAGTTACTCCCGATAAAAGAGAAAAACTTACTGAAAAGGTTTCCGAGCAGGCTTTAACCAATGCCATATTAAAGCTTACTAAAAGCGGCAGTAATAAAGTAGTTTATTTCTTAAAAGGCCATACAAAGGGTAATGCCGATGATTTTTCTGCTGTTAAAGATGCTCTGAAGAAAGAAACCTATGAGGTTAAAGATCTTATGCTTCTTCAGGATCAGCTTATACCTCCTGACTGCAGTATCATTATTATTCCTGGACCGGATACTGCACTGGAAAAGCCAGAATTAGATGCTATTAATGGTTATCTCAAAGGAGGAGGGAAGCTTATGGTTATGGTAGACCCGATGAAACCTGATCTGGCACAGTTTCTTTCTCAGTGGAATATAAGAGTAGAAAATGATCTTGTACTGGATGTCAGCGGTATAGGGCAGCAGATTTTTGGCACAAGTGCATCTATGCCTCTTGCAGTAGATTATCCGGAACATGAGATAACAAAAGACATGAAAGGTATGGCTACTATATATCCACTGGCCAGATCTATCAGTGTAATTCCAAATGCAAGTCCGAAGCAGGGCAGTTCTGCCGATGTTATTATAAACAGTCTTCCTCAGAGCTGGTCCTATCGTGGAAAACTCGATAAGCTGGCAGATGTGAAACCGGATCCGTCAAGAGATGTAAAAGGACCTGTATCAATGGGTGTAGCTGTTAAGATACCCGTTCAGGAAGAGAAAAAAGACGCTTCCGCTCCTCCTCAGGAAGAAAAGAAGCCCGGTAAAGAAACAAGGATTGTAGTTGTCGGTAATTCCAGTTTTATAACCAATAAATATCTAACTTTTCAGGGAAACAGTGATATGTTCTTAAATATGATTAACTGGCTCGGACAGCAGGAGGATCTTATATCTATAAGACCTAAAAATCCTGAGATGCACCAGCTTGATCTGACGGGAAGACAGTCAATTCTTATTGCACTGGCAACCCTTGTTGTTTTCCCACTTCTTATTATCATTACAGGAATTTCTGTAAAGGTTCACGGGAGGTAGGTTATGCTTAAATTTAAAGGTACACTGATTATAGTTGCTTTTCTTATTATACTTCTGGCCTATGTACTTCTCGTAGAGGTTAAAAAACCTTCTGATGAAGAAAAAAAGGAACAGGATAAGATTGTTCTTAAGATTGAAGATACGGAAAAGGTAAAGAGTATTAAATTGAAGCAGGAAACAGTGGAAATATCCTTTGAAAAACAGGATAAAACCTGGCACATTACCTCTCCTGTCAGGGCACAGGCAGATGAAGGAATGGTAAATGGTTTGCTTGCCACTATAGCGGAAGTGAAATCAGAGCAGAAGTTAAGTGATACAGGGGAAGGCCTGTCTACTTACGGCCTAGATAAGCCATGTCCTGTTGTTACTGTTACTCTTGAAGATGGCACTACAAAAATTATATCAGTGGGAAAGAAAACCTTTGATGAAAATTCTTATTACGGGCAGATACAGGGAGATAAAGATATTATTACTCTTGCCAATTATACAGTAGACAGTTATTTTAACAAACCTTTACTTGAATACCGTGATAGAACAGTAATATCCTGTATGTCATCTGATGTGGGAGAATTTGAATTTAAAATAGATAAGAAATTGATAAAATGCCAGAAAGACCCAAAGAACAGATGGTCTATTTTAAGTCCGTTTAATGCCAGAGGTGATGGAAGTAAGATTGAAAGTTGGATAAATTCTGTAAGTGTTTTAAAGGCCAAGGATTTTATAAAAGAAGAAATTACGTCAGTTGATATGGCTTTATATGGACTTGATAAGCCTTTTATGGATATAACCATATTTGCCGGTAAGGATAAAGCAAGAAAAGAACTGATTGTAGGTAAAAAAGATGGCACAGGAAACAGCTATTATGCCAAGAGGGTTGAGGCACCACAGATTATTCTTTTAGAAGCAGATTCTATAAATAATCTCGCTAAAAATCCGGAAGAATGGCTGGATAATTCTGTTTTTGACAATCCATTCGGAGATATGGTCTCCTTTGAAATAACGAGTGGTAATGCTGTAGTTTCAGGAAGTAAAGATAAAGATAACAACTGGATGCTTTCAAAGCCTGAACAGAAAAAGGCAACATCCTGGAAAATTGATACACAGCTTATGAATGTTATAAACCTTAAAGCAGATAATGTTATATCTGAACATGTAAAGGATTTAAAGGAATATGGTCTTGATAAGCCGTCTATGACAGTTAAAATAGTCAATAAAGACAAAGAAGAAGCAGTGTTATTGTTCGGGAAACAGGATAAAGATAGTTACTATGCTATCAGACAGGGACAGGACAGGGTAATTGCTGCCGGGAAAACCCTTTTTGACGGACTGAATGAACTGATAAAAAATCCTCCCTATGAGGAAAAGGAGAAAAAGTAATATGAATTTTCCGAAGGTTCGTTCAAGAAGGCTCAGAGCTTCTGAAAATATAAGGCGTCTTGTAAGGGAGACAAAAATTTCCATTGATGATTTTATCTATCCTCTTTTTTTAAAACATGGTAAAGATATAAAAGAGGAAATTTCTTCTATGCCGGGTAATTATCATTTTTCAACAGACAGGCTCGAAGGAGAGATAGAAGAAATAGTCAATTTAAATATACCGGGTGTAATACTTTTTGGTATACCTCCTTATAAAGATGAACTCGGAAGCAGTGCTTATGACCCGGAAGGTATTATTCAGGAAGGAGTAAGAAAGATAAAAGCTTTAGCTCCCGAACTTCTTGTAATAACAGATGTCTGTCTCTGTGAATACACAAGTCATGGACACTGCGGAGAGGTCAAAAATAATGTTATTTTAAATGACCCCTCTCTGGAACTTATAGGAAAAACTGCCCTCTCTCATGCAGTGGCAGGTGCAGATATGGTAGCGCCGTCCGATATGATGGACGGTCGCGTTGATGCTATAAGAACTCTTCTGGATAAAAACGGTTTTTCTCATATTCCTGTAATGTCCTATGCAGTTAAATATGCTTCCGCTTTCTATGGTCCCTTCAGAGAAGCCGCAGATTCACCGCCGAAATTCGGTGATAGAAGTACCTATCAGATGGATCCTGCAAATTCCAGAGAAGCCATGAAAGAAGTTCGTCTGGATATATCTGAAGGGGCAGATATAATTATGGTAAAACCTGCTCTATCCTATCTTGATATAATATCTAAAGTGAAAAATCTGCTGGATGTTCCTGTAGCAGCCTATAATGTGAGCGGTGAGTATTCTATGATTAAAGCTGCATCTGCTATGGGATGGATTGATGAAAAGAAGATAGCACTGGAGATACTGACTTCTATTAAGAGGGCCGGAGCAGATATTATAATCAGTTATTTTGCAAAACATGTGGCAAAATGGATTGAACAGTGAACAGTGAACAGTGATCAGTGAGCAGATACATTTTTTGAAAGATTTTTTATATGTACTTGAACACTGATCACTATTTTTTTAAAATTATCTGTATTTTGGGAGGATTTTTACATGGTAATGTTAAATACAGACATAGAGAAAATAATTATTATAATGTAATTTTATAGATAGAAAAAAACACTATCTAATATTGCTTTTAGTAATAGTTCTTTGTTATAATAGTTTTTATTGGATAGACTTATGATAGAACTTCTGAAAATCACTGAGAGTAGATCATTAGTTGTAGTTAGAAAGGAGGAATTGGTTTTAATCTGCTTTATTTAAAGCAGTAAAATACCTTGTCGGTATGATTTAAAACCAAGTTTGAAATGTCCAGAAAATTGATCGAATTAATGAGAGCTTTTACCAGTAATATTTCATCTGTAGCAGCAAAAACCACTGCAGCCACTGGAAGTGCAGCAGGGACAATTGAAGAAGAACTCAGGCTTGTAAAAAGTGAAAATGCGGATCTTATGAGTGCCTATGAAATGACCCAGCAGGAACTGGATGATATAAGAGAGAAAACCGGTAATTTAGAAATAGAGACTCAAAGGAAATCTATAATAGATCTGTTTAAACGGATGAATTCACCGGAATATGGTAATTTACTCGATAATGTAGCTCAGACTGAGAAACAGATTAAAGATCTTAAAGCAAAAGGATGGGAACCTCCGGCGGAAGCAGAAAATTCTACGATTATTATAAGGATGTATCATAATTTCCTGAAGAAGTATGGTATTACTCCAATGGTAGATATTGGCTGTGAATTACAGATTAATCTGGCCCAGTCAGAAAATTATGATTATGAAGGATCAGAATTTAAAGATGGAAAAGAGATAAAGAAAGTTAAGGTTTACGCTCCGGGGTGGACATACGGGAAGGATATTATCTCCAGACCAAAGGTTCGAGAAAGCTTTTAAATGTTGTTATATGAGAAATTTCTTATAAGATTTTTTTTAGAGTGTGTTGAAAAGGAGCAAAATTATGGCTGTTAGTAAGAAGAATTTTTATCTGGGAATTGATTTGGGAACTACTAATTCTTTAATGAGCTGGGGAAAGGTAGATTTGAAAACCAAACAGGTTGAAGCCAAATTGGTTCCTATTACGATGACCTCTATTGGAAGTGGTATCGTTAAAAAGGAAATTTTGCCTTCTTTTGTTTACTTCCGAGAAAATGAAGTACCTATAGTAGGTGAATATGCCAAAGCTATGCTGGTAAGGCAGTCAAGTAGAGTCGTAAAATCAGTCAAAAATTATATGGGTACAACTAAAACGTTCAATTTTGATGGAAGAGAATGGAAACCTGAAGAAATTGCATCTCTCGTACTGCGTCAGATTAAAATTTCTGCCAAAGATTTTTTTGGATTTGAGCCTGATGATGTTGTAATAACAGTTCCAGCTTCTTTTGACACAGATATGAGAGCTGCTACAATCAGAGCAGCTCAGCTGGCAGGTTTTAAGTGTACTGAAGATGACGGTTCTACCAGAGATATCCTTCTTGACGAACCAAGAGCAGCGTTGTATGATTTTATAAACCGTCAGAACAGAGAGGAAATTCCTTCTTCTCTTATAGATTTTAATGAACCGAGAAATGTTCTTGTTTTTGATCTTGGCGGCGGAACCCTTGATGTGTCGTTTCACACAGCCTTTTTTAACCCTGAGAAAAACAGGGTTGATGTAGATGATATTGCTATTTCTCGTTATACCAGAATCGGCGGAGATGATTTTGATAATCTTCTGGCTGACAGGTTTATAGAGAAATTCAGAAAGAAAGTAGATATAGACTCTCTGAATGAGATAGAAAAAGAGATGCTCAGAGCTAAATTTGTATCTTTTGCCGAGCAGATTAAAGTAGAACTTACAAGTGAAATTGAAAATAAGAGATTTTTTGGGAAGCCGGTAGAAAATGTTACAGTAAATCTCCTTAGAGGTAACGTATGGGATAATAGAACCTTTGAATATGATCTTTCCAAACGAGAATATGATGAAATTATATCACCTTTACTCGGAGAAAATTTCACTCTTGCAGATGTGGATAAATTCGGTCATATAGATTACTCCAAGGCTGAAAATGTTATATATCCTATTCTGGATGTTTTGCATAAAGCAAAAAGAAAAATGGGTGGTGTTATGCCTCAGGTTGATGCGGTTCTTCTTAACGGCGGTATGACCAAGGTTCATGCCGTAAGAGAAAGACTGGCCGATTTCTTCGGTATAGAACCGTTAACTCTTGGAGACCCTGATAAAGCCGTTGCTAGAGGTGCTACGTCATATCATTATCTTTTACATAAGGAACCGGGTTTTAAGCCAAAGATTGTTACTTCCGAAACAATAGGTATAAGAACAGTAGGTAAAACGGTTCAGCATTTAGTCCCTGCAGGAACAGTACTTCCCTACAAATCACCAATTATAAAAGGTTTCAGAGTCTTTTATGAAAATATAGACTATTTCGATTTAATCTTTTACAGAGGCGAAAGAAAAGATATAGAACCGCCTAATAAAGAATTACTTAAGAGAAGAATTTATTTTGCAAGACCTCTTCGTAAAGGTGAAGAGATTGCAATAATAGTAAAGGTCAGCAGAGACAAAGTATTATCTTTTGAAGGCTGGCTTAAAGATGACCCGACAAAGACCAAGTTCACTGTAGAAGTAGTTACAGATAAAAAGTAATGATATATCAGTAATATCTTGTATTTAAACACGCCTCTAATATCTCTATGCATATTAGAGGCGTGTATATTAAGATAATTCAGGAATTATAAACAGTGAGCAGTGAGTAATGATTATTGTCACTTACTACTTACCATTCACTACTCATGAATAATAGTCTTCTTCTCCTCGCGTCACGCGTCACGCGTCACGCGTCACGATTTAAAAAGGAGTAATATCCCTGTAAATAAGTATGGCAGATTTCGAACCAAATCTTATACTTGATGAATATGCTTTTTTAACAGAACTTGAGCTTGGCGGATGGTCCAAGTTCAGCCGCGGCTTCCGTGCAAGAGATGCACAGGGTAATTATTATATTCTGGAATTAATTCCCAAAAAAAGACGGGGCATGGATTTACTTCTCAATCTCAGACAGAAAACCATATTAAATTGTTTTGATATAAAACAGGCTGATAATGGAAGCTGGATTCAGATATTTGAGTATTTTCCCGGTCAGACTCTGAGAGATTTAATAGACGGAGGAGAAGAGTTTTCCTTATTGGATATAGCTATCATCTGTATTCAAATCTGTAATGCCCTCAGTTCTATTCATGAATTAAAACTTATACATGAAGATTTACGACCGGAGAATATTCTTATAAATTCACAGGGTGAGTTGAAAATAAAAGGTATTCTTATACCTGAAGTAATGGTGAATTATTCCAATATTCCTG
The DNA here is from genome assembly GCA_029555925.1 of Bacillota bacterium. The sequence goes on along the minus strand of JAKPQU010000526.1, from coordinate 578 downwards.
AAATCTGGAATTATGTTGCTCCCGAACAGGTAAGCAAAAGCGTATGGGTCACGCCTGGCGCCAGCGCAAATGCCTATTCTCTTGCATCTATATTGTATGAACTTCTTACAAGACGTAAGTACGGCAAATCTGTTAGAGAAATTCATGAGAGAATTAAAGGAGCAAAAGATCCTCTTCTTTCACTGAGAACTCAACTGGAAAGTTTTCCCGGGCCGCGTTTGATGCAGGGTTTACCCGAGGAATTCGCTGTAATTATATCCGGGTCACTGCTGGTAGACAGTGATACAAGATTGGATATTAAAGGCATAAATGACATATTGACATCTTTTATTAATAAGTCTTTATCTGACGGACAGAGTGAGGCTGAAGCTTCGGAAGACTATGTCCGTGAAGAAGCCGGTGAGGAAGAGATTTCTGACGGAACTCCAGGTGAAAAAGCAGGTGAAGCTGAAGCTTCGGAAGACTATGTCCGTGAAGAAGCCGGTGAGGAAGAGATTTCTGACGGAACTCCAGGTGAAAAAGCAGTTGAAGCTGAAGCTTCGGAAGACTATGTCCGTGAAGAAGCCGGTGAGGAAGAG
>JAKPQU010000514.1 GCA_029555925.1 Bacillota bacterium | reverse complement strand
TTCTTCCTGTGCTTTTCTTGCAAGTTCTTCTTCTTCGGCTTTTTTGAATTCTTCCTGTGCTTTTCTTGCAAGTTCTTCTTCTTCGGCTTTTTTGAATTCTTCCTGTGCTTTTCTTGCAAGTTCTTCTTCTTCGAGTTTTCTTGCTTCTTCTTCTGGAGGCCGAGTCTCTGTTTTTTCCCCTTCCTGTTCTTTCAGGGCTTCTTCTTCAGCAAGCCATTTTAACCTGAGAGCCTGTTTTTTAGCTTCTTCCTCTGATTTCCCGGGGCCTTCTTCGGGAATTTTTTCATCCTGTTTTTTCAGGGCTTCTTCTTCAGCAAGCCATTTTAACCTGAGAGATTGTTTTTTAGCTTCTTCCTCTGATTTCCCGGGGGCTTCTTCGGGAATTTTTTCATCCTGTTTTTTCAGGGCTTCTTCTTCAGCAAGCCATTTTAACCTGAGAGATTGTTTTTTAGCTTCTTCCTCTGATTTCCCGGGGGCTTCTTCTTCAGATTTTACGTCAATATTTTTTATTCCTTCTTTTTCCGGTAGAGATATACGGGGCGTTATAAGTGGTTTCCCTGAACCTGTCTTTATCTCTATTTCTTTTTCTTCACGAGTAATTTTTTCAGGTTTTTTATCTTCCAGTTCTTTTGCTCCGGCATGGTGATGTAAAGTAATTTTATTGATTGGTGAGATGGTGGTGGCTGCTAAAGGTTTTTTAGCTTTTAGTTCTGTTCTTACCTGTGTTTCCAGTAATGCTGCTTCTTCATCTGTTATTTTTAGTTCCAATTTTTTTCTTTTCAGATACAGTGTTTCTTCTTCTGTAAAATCTCCGTCTACAAGGGTACTTTCCAGCATGGTTCTGTATAGAAGAGTTTTTAAATTCTGTTCATTGTTTTGGATTTCAGATAGATTTTCTTTTTTCGGGAGTCTGTCTTCAATTTTCGGACAGTATTTATTTTTTACTTCCCCTTCAATTTTTGCTGCTACATCATCAGGAATTGCAAGAGCTATTTTTTTTCTCTCTATCAGATTTTTTTGAACATCTGATAGATGGCCTTCTGCCCAGAAGGTTTCCAGAATAGAAGTGAATATCTGATAGTTTCTCTGATTATCTGCTGGCCTGGCTTCTAGTGATTGTTCTTTTTCTGCCTGAAGTTCTTTTTTGTTTTCTTCAATCCTGAGTTTAAAACTTTTTCTTATCTCTTCCAGTGATGAAACTTTTAAGAGTTGTTTGTCTTGCCCTTTCTGTTCGTTCAATTTATAAACTCTCCCTTGATTTTTATAGTACCCCTCTGCAAGAAGGAATGACACCCCTCAAGCTATCTGCAGGTTACATCGTGAGTCCTCTCACGGGGCAGGTAATTGATATACATAATTATATGTTAGCGATTTTATAAAATCAATATTTTTACTGTAATTTTCCTCTAAAATTTATTTCCGCACATAGGGCACACCCTCCAGCCCTCTTTAATTGTCTGACCGCATTTACATTTTCCTGGCATTGTGCCGGAACATGTTCCTACGGTATGTGTTGTAACTGCTACTGTGGGAGAAGCACCTGTAACATTATTTTTTTTCATACCAAGCATTTTTTCTATTTTTTCTGCCGGTGTTTCACCTGCGGCAGGATTTGTTGCCACGAGATATCTTGCTACCAGTTCTTTTACTGTTATATTGTCAATTTTTCCTCCTTCTTCTTCATCAAGACATCTTTCTACTGCAGATATGCCGGACAGTGTTGAAAGATTAAGAGAAGGTTTGAGGTCTGTACGTTTTCTCAGGATATAATAACATAAATTATATTTATTCGTTAAAATATTCTTTTCAAATTCTTCATCAAATTTTTTTTGCATATCTTCTCTTTTCTTATATAAATAGTAAATAATGCATGCCGTAAAAGGAAGTAGAACAGTACCGAAGAGAAGTAAAACTGACATAACAGTACCTGCAATTGCAATGATGAAATAATTGGACATTTTTGACATTTCTTGCTGTATGCTTCTGAGTTTATTAAAGAGTTCTTCGAAATTGGTAGGCATTTCACCTATTACTTTACCGCTTGTTGCACAGACCAGATTTCTATAAGGTATATTATCTACTTTATAATTAAAGATCCATACAGGAGCATAAACAAGAGAGACTTCTTTTTTATCTATTCTTGAATTTACATTTTTAAGTCTTCCTACAAGGGTTTTACAGGCTTCTTCTTCGAGCCTTTTTGCTTCTGCTTCACCTTTAATCCATGCTTCTTCCGGGGATATGCCGGGTATTTCCATAGAAAAACGCTGGTTTTCACTATCTTCCATAAAAAGAGATTTTTTTTCAAGGGGAAGAGGGAAGAGTTCCCCCCATTTCCCTTCACTTTCTTTCAGGGCTCCCGAAGCGGATACAAAAGCATTATGTTTTCCGTAGTGCTGTCCGTTTTGCGGATACCATTCTTCATAAGCCTGATTTTCCAGCATCCCTGTCATCTGATTATATACCTGTCTCATTTTTTGTACGGCATTTTCTCCGTACCAGTTAGATGTTAACTCACACTCGAAGGTATAACATGGGATCATGACTCCATTGGGATTTATCATGGAAATCTCTTTTTCCGTATTTCCATGAACAAACTGTCTCAATTGAGTTTCTCTCAGGATATAATTTTTCGCTTTACCTTCTTCAATATTAACAGGAAGTATAAAGGTTCTGTCGTCCAATCCCTGAGATTGCCCGTCAATTTCTGCAAGATATTTGGAACCGCAGTACTCGCATTGAAGGGTTCTCATACTTGCTGTTCTCTTAAGCTGGGCACCACATGTTTCACATTTTAAATTTATCAGATTCAACTCTGTTTCACCTTCTATTGTTATAATCGAGACGCGTGGTTTGTGAGTCGCGAGTCGTGAGTCGTGAGTCGTGATTTTATACGACCTTCACTCTTCACCCTTCACTCTTCACCCTTCACTTTTCACTACTCACCTTTTATTCACATCCATTACACATCTGAATCCTATGGAATATCCACGATCTTTATCACATATAAAACGATCGGCACATCTGAGTTCCTGAGTATCAGAGCTTTCCCAGGAACCTCCTCTTAACGTTCTGTATTTACCTGTTTTTGGTCCTTCCGGATTCCTATAAGGACTTGATTTGTAATAATGTTCATCATACCAGTCCGAGCACCACTCTCTTACATTACCTGCCATGTCCATAATCCCGTAATCACTTGCTCCGGCCGGGAAGGAACCGCCGGGAAGAATGCCCCGTCCCTGATAAAAATTAATCATCTGGCTTAACAGAACCGGTATATTCATATGTTGATTGTTACACATATCAGGAGACCATTCCATACCCCATGGATACAGATTGCCTGTTGTTCCTTTCGCTCCCTTTTCCCATTCTGCTTCTGTAGGCAGTCTTTTCCCCATCCATGTTGCATAGGCAGAAGCTCCTTCCCAGGTAACACTGATCACAGGATAATTATCACTTCCTGCCTTCGGTTTGTAAAGGCCTTCTTTAAATTCTATAAGACAATTCTGATCGTCTATTACAATCCACCACTCGCCATGACTGCCTCTGTGAGTATTTTTTTCATTTAAAAAAATACAGTAATCGCTATTTTTTACTTCATATTTATCCATATAATAATCAGACAGATAGACTTTATGCTGCGGATATTCATCTAACTGGCCATGTTTTGCCGTACTTCCCATCCAGAAATCTCCTTTTGAAATGAGCACCATTTCTGTATCTCTGTAAACCATTGTTCCGGGAAGTTCTTCTGCCTGTATTATTCCTGCGGTAATAATAAATAATATAAAAAAAATGGTTGTTTTCATGATGTGTGATGTGTGACGCATGATGCGTGATGTGTAAGAAAGACCTTTCTTTCTTCTATCTCCTTTTTATAATCTTTAAATTTCAGAAAATCTCTTCCGTCGTATATATTTTCAGGTATTTCGATTTTATCGAGATTTCTTGCTACCATACTGTAAGCTTCCCTGAAGGGAGTTCCTTTTTTTACCAGTTCATAGGCTTTATCGGTGGCGAAAATTTCATGGCTGACAGCCTGTTTCATAGCTTCTTTATTGACCTTTAGATGGCTGAAGATCAGTGTCATTACTTCAAGGCACTTTGATGTTATAGCAAAGGCTTCCATAAGAGGCCCTTTTGTGAGCTGGTAATCCCTGTTATATCCGCTTATAAGTTTACTGCCTGTCATATCGGTACGATAAAGTAAACTGTGAACATGTGATGAACTGCTGCGTATTAATTCCAGAAGATCGTAATTTTTCTTCTGAGGCATTATGCTTGAGCCTGTACAGAATTCATCAGGGAGAGAAAAAAAATTAAATTCTCCCATGGTAAAGAGAAGAAGATCACAGGATATTTTATCCAGTGTTTTCATAAAACTGGAGAGAGGAAAAATAATTGTGGAAATTAATTTCGGCCTTGATTGAACATAAATAGGATTTCTGTTGCCGTTAAACTTCAGAAGCTCTGCCGTGTAATCTCTGTCCAGACCTAAAGATGAACCATATCCTGCAGCACTTCCCAGGGGATTTCGATTATTTATCTGAAAAGCTGTTTCAAGTAACAGAAGATCATCAATTACTGATTCTATATAAGAACCTGCAAGAAGCTGTAAAGAAGAGATCATTGCCCTCTGCATATGGGTATAGCCCGGCATAAGAGCGGGATTTTCCTTTGAAAAATCATTTATTCTTTCTGCCAGTCTCACGCCAAGGGTGTATATCTTTAAAATATTATCCCGTGCCCATAACTGCACATCTACCATAACCTGATCGTTCCTGGATCTTCCCGTATGAATTTTTCTTCCAAGATCTCCCAGTTTTTCTATAAGATAGTTTTCTATGGCAGTATGTACGTCTTCATGCTCTTTTTTTATCTCAAGACCATTTTTTTTTATCTCTTCAAGTGCCTCTACAAGTTTTGATCTTTCTTCCTCTGTTAATATACCGGATTTTTCCAGGGTCATGGCATGGGCAATAGAACCTTTGCAGTCATAACAGAGAAGCTCTTTATCCAGAATATAATCTTCTCCTACAGTAAAATCTTCTATAAGATTATTCAGTTCTTTTCCTTTATTCCACAGTTTCATAACAAGTGAGACGTGAGACATGAGACGTGAGACGTGAAACGTGAGACGTGATCTTTGCAATCACGACTCACTATTCACAACTCACGACTCACTATTCACTTTTTCCCCATTCTTTTTGTGATTGCATGATGGGCCATAAGTCTTATGGCATTTATCTTTATAAATCCTTCCGAATCTGTCTGGTCGAATCCTCCCTCAATATCCATACTGGAAAGATTCTGATCGTAAAGTGAACTCGGAGATGTTCGTCCCGTAATTATAACATTGCCTTTATAGAGTTTTAAATAAACCACTCCGTCTATTATTTCCTGGCTTTTCTTTATTGCTGCCATAAGAAATTCCATTTCAGGGCTGAACCAGAAACCATTGTAAACAAGTTCTGAGAATTTAGGTGTGAGCATATCACGGAGTCTCATAACTTCTCTGTCCATGGCTATTCCTTCAATGTCCATATGGGCTGCTCTCAGAATTGTTCCTCCCGGTGTTTCATATACACCTCTTGATTTTATACCTACAAACCTGTTTTCTACTATATCAATTCTGCCAATGCCGTTTTCTCTGCCCAGTTGATTTAAATAGGTAAACAGTTCCAGAGGTTTTGTCTTTATTGTACCGTCTTCCAGGTTTACAACCTTTACGGGTATGCCGTCTTTAAAATGTATTTCTATCTTTGTTTCTTTATCAGGTGCATCTGTGGGATCAACAGTTAATTTGAACATATCTTTACTGGGCTGCATGGCAGGATCTTCCAGTATGCCAGATTCAAAACTTATATGGAGTATATTTTCATCTGTACTGTATGGTTTCTCCAGTGTTACACTCAGAGGTATATTATTTTCTTTTGCATAATTTATCAGATCCGTTCTTCCTTTAAATTTTGCAAGGAATTCTTTGTTTTTCCAGGGGGAAATGATTTTTATCTTTGGATTTAAAGCATAATAACTTAATTCAAATCTGACCTGATCATTTCCTTTACCTGTTGCACCATGGGAAACGTATTCAGCCTGTTCTTTCTCTGCAATCTCTATATGTCTTTTGGCAATCAAAGGCCTTGCAAGAGATGTTCCGAGAAGATATCTTCCTTCATAAAGAGCATTTGCACTGAATGCAGGAAATATATAATCTGTAACCAGTTCCTCTTTTAAATCTTCAATATAGACTTTCGTTGCTCCTATTTTAAGAGCTTTCTCTTTTGCTTCGTTAAAATCTTCATTCTGGCCTACGTCTGCAAGATAGGCTATTACTTCAAATCCTTCATCTATAAGCCATTTAAGTATACAGGATGTATCGAGTCCACCGCTGTATGCAAGTACTACTTTTTTCATAATTACACGCCTTTCTAAATTTTGATTCCTTTATTATAAAGCCAATAGAAAAATTTTTCAATCATTTATTGAAAAGTTAGATTTATTTGGTTATAATCTGTGAGAGGGGGGATAACAGTGAGCAGTGATCACTGTTAACTGGTAACTGCTAACTGAAATATGTATATTTGCAAATGCTGGTTTGACATACATCTTCTTGATGAGCCAAATTCCTTAAAAAGAAAGAGACAGGTCCTTAAGAGTTTAAAAGACAGAATCTGGAACAAGTTTCGTGTTTCAATTGCAGAGGTGGGAGAAAATGACCTGTGGCAAAAAGCTGAACTTGGTATTGCCTTTGTTTCTTCCGACGGAACTCTAATAGAACAGATATTTTCTAAAATTCTTAATCTTATTGATACTGATGATGAAGTTGAGATTGTAGACATGTTTCATGATATAGAAAAAGTTAAATAATTTTTTCATATATCCATGGAAGTTGATGCTCTTTTTCTGACAGTTGGTAATTTTAATTCATCTGTTTCGGTAATGTATTTAAATATAGCTTCAGGGCCATTTTTACTGCAAAGAATATTGACATGAAATTTTGCCAGTCCTGTTATTTCATAGGCTAAATCCAGAGTACCTGTATGTTCAAATATTTTTCTTTTACTTTTAGTGAGCAGGCACGACAGAAGAGTTTCTATCTGGCTTCTGGATAAGGGGCGGTTTGTTGTAGAAATTCTATCTCCGTTAATCCTGTAAACAGGTGGACTTTCCGGCTCAAGATACAGTTCTGACCCTCCGCTTTCCAGCAGCTTTGTCAGAAGATCACTGAGCTTGAATTTCTTGAGATTTATATCAATTCTTTCTTCTGTAATTTCATTCTTCTTATCTATCAGGTCGGTTAATTCTTTTTCCGGATCATATATTAATATATTATCGTCTTTATAATAGCTAAATGTTTCTTCTGTCAGTATTTCTGTAAAGGAAGCCGAAGTTTTTGTGGTTTTACTGAAGAAATCCATAGTTAATCCCCTTATAACATAACAGATTTCACTGCTATTCTCTTATCCTTTTATGATAATCCTATACTTTTTGACTCTACCCTAAATTTTGTGTAAATCTCTGTTAATTCTTTATTTTATGGTAATTTTACACAAAACATCTAACACTCTCAAATTTTGTCTTTTTAGTCTGATTTCAAGTAAAGTAACATGGAAAATATGTATACTAGAATATCTAAAAGTACTATATAATTTCTTTTTTATTTTGTCAAGATAGTTGTAAAATTAGTACAGATTAAGCTGAGAGTTGTTGATTATAAGGTTATATAACTCCCTACTCACTCTTTACCGGTTTAAATTCTTCCGGTACTGTAAAGGATCTTGGACTTGATGAGCGAAGCCTTGCAGTTTCTTCATCAATTTTTCTATTTTTTACCAGATGTAAGAGAGCAAGATCAAGGCTCTGCATACCAATATCTCTGCTGCTATGTATTACGGCATTAATCATTTTTGTTTTACCGTCTCTAATCATATTTCCGAGAGACTGTGTGGAGATTGCCACTTCTACAACAGCACATCTTCCTGTGCCATCCACAGTCAGTATAAGCTGCTGTGCTATTACAGCACGAAGGCAGCTTGAAAGCATAGATCTTATCTGTCCCTGCATCTGTCCTGGAAAACCTTCTATTATCCTTTCTATAGTTCTTGTAACACCTGTTGTGTGCATTATTCCGAGTACAAGATTACCCATATCGGCAGCCTGGATGGCTTCAGTCAGGGTGTCGAGATCCATCATTTCTCCTATCATAATAACATCCAGATCTTCTCTTCTTGCAGCTTTCACTGCATCGGAAAAGGTCGGTGTATGGATACCTACTTCACGGTGTTTTATCTGACTTTTTTTATTTTTATGTATAAATTCCAGAGGTTCTTCTATTGTAAGTATATTGGCACTTCTTGTATTATTTATATAATCCAGTAAACATGCCATTGTAGTAGTTTTACCACTTCCCGTAGGACCTGTTACTATAATAAGCCCCTGCTTGTAAGCAGCTATTTTTTTCACTATCTGAGGCAGTCCCAGTTCCTCTATAGAAGGTATTTCAGGGGGTATTATCCTGAATACTCCTCCTATACCGGCATGTTCCTTTAATATATTGGAACGAAAACGGGCAAGTTCTGACACTTCATAGGTAAAATCCAGATCCCATTCTCTTTCGAATATCTCCCTCTGTTTATCTGAAAGTATTTTAGATATGAGTTCCCATGATTTTTCTTTTGTGACAGGCGGTAAATCCCCTTCTGCCAGTTCCCCCTTTATTCTGAATTTCGGGGATAAACCGATAGATATATGTAAATCAGATGCTCCTTCTCTGAGCATAATCTGAAAGAGGTCTCTCAGGGTATAGTCATGAGAAAGGGATGTTTTTATGACTCTGCATGGAGGTATTTGAAGAGGATCTAGTATTATACCGAGGGCTGCCCGTTTTTCTTCTCTGCTTACCAGATCGGATTTCATCTGAGGTTTTGATGAGCCTATTGGTTTTGTAAGGGATGATAATTTACCCATCAGGGTAGAATCTTTTATGTCTTTTTCCGCTTCGCTTCTGGCTGTCTCCAGCAAAAGAGCAACATTGATAAAGAATATGTGTTCTATAAAGACCAGTGTATTTACTGCATTTGTTCTCTGACCTCTGGAATAGAAAATCTGTCCGAAAAAGGTACACTGAACTTCTCCTCTGGGCCACAGAACTTTCAGCGTATCTTCTACAGATCTGTAATGAAGCCTGGTAATATCACCCTCGCCTTTTAAGAGTTTTCTTGTAGAGAAGGTTTCCTGGAAGTTTTCTTTTTCCTGTTTCTCAGGTAATTCCTTTACTTTTTTTCCTTTCATAAAACTGCCGAATATATCTTTGAAAGCCATAAATTACCACCTTTCACTATTCACTCTTTCTATATTGTTCCAGTATTGTTTTATCCAGTGCTGCTTCATGGGCTACTTCATAAGTTATCATTTTATTTTCAAGGAGTGTCAAAATGGAAGTGTCCATTGATTGCATGCCGAGTCCTCTGCTTGTTTCTATTAATGAAGATATTTGAAAGGTTTTCTGTTCTTTTATAAGGCTCGACAGGGGAGTGCATCCTATCAGGATTTCTACTGCTGCAAATCTCGTAGTTCTGTCTGTAGACGGTATAAGTTGCTGTGATATTATAGCTCTTAAAGAATCTGACAGCATGGCACCTGCCTGTAATCTCTGATCTGCAGGAAAAAAGTCAATGATTCTGTCAATAGTTCGTGCCGCACTGGTAGTGCTCATAGTTGAGAGTACCAGACACCCTGTTTCGGCAGCAGTCATAGCCAGTTGTATTGTTTCCAGGTCACGGAGTTCACTTACAAGTATAACGTCAGGATCCTCACGAATTGAAGATTTGAGCGCCCTGTTGTAGTTTTTTGTATGCACACCTACCTGACGCTGACGAACTATACATCTTTTGGGCTTATGGATAAATTCTATCGGATCTTCAATAGTAACGATATGATCGTTCCTTTCCGTATTTATAAGATCTATTAAAGCGGCAAGTGTTGTAGTTTTGCCACTTCCCGTACTTCCAGTTACCAGAACAAGTCCCTGGTGGAATCTTCCAAAGGCAGATACTATGTCAGGCATGCCAAGTTCCTTGATGGTAGGGATTTTATTTGGTATTATCCTCATTACTACATTCAGGCCTGTTCTATGGTAATATACATTGGAACGAAATCTGTGAGGATGCCTTTCTTTTGATGGCATAATATACATAAAATCAATAGATTGATGTTTTAAAAGTGCTTCTTTTTCTCCTCTAGAAAGTATCGTATTGAGCAATCCTTCTGTATGTTCTTTCTTTAAAGGAGCTATAGAAAGGCTCCGCAGCTCACCTCTGCATCTTATTATGGGTTGTTGACCTGTGGATATATGAAGATCTGATGCGCCGAGTTCTATAAGTTGTTCCAGACATGTATGAATAAAATTTTCGGCTTCCTGTGAATGTAAATCCTCTTTTGCTTTTGATACAGGCAGAGGCATTGTTCTTTTTTCTTCTGCCCTTTTCTCTTCCTCTGCCAGAAGAAGAGAAGCTATCAGGTCGTCTTCAGGTGTAAGTTTCTCTTCCTTTAATCTCGCAGTTTCTTTAGCGATATTAATTTCCTTTTCTGGTTTTTCTTTAATAGTTTCTGCCAGAAGAGGAGAAGCTATCAGGTCATCAACAGGTGTGCTTTTTTCTTCTTTTAATCTCACAGTTTCTTTAGCGATATTAATTTCCTTTTCTGGTTTTTCTTTAATAGTTTCTGCCAGAAGAAGAGAATCTATCAGGTCATCATCAGCTGAATTTTTTTCTTCTTTTAATCTCACAGTTCCTTTTTTTTCTTCTAATTTCCCCTTCATTTTTTTTAGAAGTCTGTCCTCTTCCGAGGTTTTTTGCTCGTTTATGTCACTTCTCTCTATTATTTCTTTTTTCATCCTTTCTCCCTGGGGAGATTTTATTATTTTTTTTATTATTTTCTTTTTCTTTATAGTTTTTTCTTTGCCTGCAGTATCTTTATGAGTATCCCCGGACTGTATGTCATCTGTGATTATGTCTCCTGACTGCGTAGATTTTTTTACGAAAGCTTTTTCCAGAGGAGCGCCTGTTCTTTCGGGCATGATTTTTTTCGTTTCCTGTGACGGCAGAGATTTTTTTATGGAAGCTTTTTCCTCAGAAATTGGAGATCCTTCAGGTATATGTTTATTCTTTATTTCTTTTCCGGCGGTCTTTATACCGGATATTTCTTGGGAAATATTTTTTCTTTCTTCTTTATTTTCCGGATTTGATGGAAGTTTTTTTTCTGATTTTGATTCTATTTTACCTGAAGATTCTTTAACCTTTTTGTGCATCCTGGATCCTCCTTATGTTACTTTTCTCCTGATTACTTCCTATATGTAATAAATCGTAATATGTAACGCCATGACGTTACTGGAGGATTATTTATAAAGTATATGGTTTCGGTCACAACGAAGTATGATAAGCTGTCCCTCCTGTCATGCGTAACACGACGATTCTCATATAAATATATAATTTGCTATAACACTTGATTAATCCTGTTATTTTTAATTTATATTTTTTTATAAATAAGTTGATCTGTAAATTTTTATATGTTATGATAATTATATGATTATATTATTATATTATTATTAGGTGCTATAAATATATGGACATAAAGAATTGCATTAAAATATTAAAAGCCATGAGCGATCCTGCCAGGCTTAATTTGCTGAAAATATTATCGGAGAAAGAATTGTGTGTTCGTGAAATAGAAGAAGTGGTGAATATGAAGCAGACTACGGTTTCCCAGCAACTGAGGAGGCTGAAAGAAGCGGGTCTTGTGATTGAAAGAAAAGAAGGATGGTGGAGTTATTATTCCCTTGATAGCATAGTTTTAGATGAATTTATGAAAACGTTTAAGGACTTTTTTGCTTCCCCTGTTCGGTCAGTTACGGTTACGGAAAAATTTGCCGAAGAGAAGATTGAAACATCTGATGAATACAGAAAAATGATAACCTTCAGGGAAAAGGAATTTATAGATTGAAAGAAATTTTTTTATAAATTATATTATTATATTATAATATGGCAATTAAATAATAAATCTGGTTGTGATCTGTAGCTGCTCTAAAAAAACAGGCAACCTCTCTGGTCTGTAAACCAGGAGTTACCGGTTTTTGAAATAAAAATATCAATAAATTTATGTCTTTCCCTAAGTACCGTAACAGGTAATACCAAATTGTTTTAATTAAACTGAATAATTTGAATAATAGGTAAATACTGTCTGCCTGTCTGATGCTCCTCCGAAAAAAATCTAAACTGGAACGTTTATAACAGCAGTTACAGCTTATATCATGCTACTTTACATTATAATTCAATAAAATATACCTGTGTTGCCGTGATATTTTTTTCTCCGGAACACCAGGCAGGCAGACTACTATGTCTAAAGCTAAATAGTATTACATCTTTTTTAATACT
>JAKPQU010000389.1 GCA_029555925.1 Bacillota bacterium | reverse complement strand
CTTTATTTTTTGCCACATGTAACGGCGCAAGACCATTGCTATCCCTGGAATTTACATCTCCCCCTTTAGACAGGAGAAGTTCAGTAATTTTCTTATAACCCTTTTCCGACACTATATGAAGAGGATTTCTACCGTTATTATCTTTAATTTTAATATCCGCACCTTTTGATATTAATAAAAGGACTGCATCTTTACAGCCATAGAAGGAGGCTATATGTAATGCTGTAGCACCGTTATTGTCTCTGGCATTAATATCTGCACCTGCAGCCAGAAGTAATTCCACCACATCCAGACTTTTTGCCTGATGAAGGGGCGTTCTTCCTTTATTGTCTTTTATATTAACATCTGCTCCTTTTGATACAAGCAGTTCTGCTATGGATTTATGTCTGGCAAGATACAGTGGAGTTTCACCTTTATTGTCTTTAACATTGACGGCAGCGCCTCTTAAAATTAAAAGTTCCGCCACCTCTTTACTTCCGTTATCTGCTGCAGTGTGTAACGGTGTAAAACCGTCATAACCTTTTGCATTTATATCTGCACCTTTAGATATGAGAAGTTCTGTAAGTACTCTATCGTTAATAAAGGCAGCAGCATGTAAAGGAGATTTTCCGTTCACAAATGCAGTATTTACCTTTGCACCTTTATTTATAAGCAGGGTGGCCACATCTCCTGCCTCTGTTTCCAGGTCTGATAAAGAAGTGTCATACCTGTGTATAAAGCTTTTAAAAAATAAAGCCATAGATAAAGGAGTCAAATTATCAAAACCTCTGGAATTCATATCTCCTTCCCTTGCTATTAAAAGGCCTGCGAGTTCTTTATTACCGTAATAAGATGCCATATGGAGTAAAGTCATACCGTTCAGATAGGGCGTATTTACATTAATGCCCTGAAGGTCTTTTTCCGTAATCTTTCCTATGGTTCTTTTACCTTCCAGATACATGTCTTTCTGCCATGTTTCAAGTTTATTTGAACAAAATAAAATTATTGCTTTATTTGCAACGGCAGGAATAAAATTATCTTTAAGTTCCAGAGTTTTGTTGTAACAGTTCAGAGCTTCCGTAATATTTCCAATCTTATAACAGATATTGCCTTTATTAAACCACAATTCGAAATTCTTCGGTTCACTTTCTATTGCTTTATCATAATACTTTATTGCTTCTTCATATTTACCCTGTTCACATAAACGATCTGCTTCTTTTGAAAGGGTCTCTCCGCAGGCAGGCAAAATTGCGGATAAAATCATTATAAATAAGATAACTATAGAGAATTTCTCTGATTTCATAAGATAAAACCTCCTTAAAAATTATAATCACTTATTCTTTAGATTATAATACATATCCTGTTAAAGAATTTATTTAAGTGTTAAAATTTGTAAAACCAATCCATCACGTACATCCCTTTAATATCGAACACAACGATGAACTGTTCGGTCAAATTTTCACTCCCGTTACGCGTTACGCTTCTCATATATAGTGTATTTCATAACTTATTAGAATTTAAGTCGTCGTGACGCGTAACGCGTGACGTGTGACGGGTTTAATCCCTGCGCATCACGCATTACGCATTACGCATTACGAGGTCATTATTTATGGATAGTTATGAAACTAACTATAAATCCCGTAATCCCGGTAGGAGTTATATTTCAGTTGTCGAATAGAATTTTATGTCAAAAGAAATGATTTATATAACAGCTACAGACAGGGAAACAGAGGAAAAAATTAAAAAACTTCTGTCACGGGAACAGATAGAGGTAACGTTTATAAAAGATATTCCGTCTGTTCATAAACTTAAAGGGATAATGCAAAAACTGAGAGGTGAACATGGTTGCCCCTGGGATAAAGAACAGACTCACAGAACACTCTTACCGTATCTGACAGAAGAGGCCTATGAAGTGGTCAATGCCATAGAAGAAAACAGTAAAGAAAAAATCTGTGAAGAGCTTGGAGATCTTTTATTACAGATAGTTTTTCACTCTCAAATAGGAGAAGAAGAAAAAACCTTTACTCTTGAAGATGTGGCAGATGGCATAGTAAAAAAATTAATAAGACGTCATCCCCATATATTTTCCGATGTAAATGTTTCAGGTTCTGATGAAGTCATAAAAAACTGGGAAGAAATAAAGAAAAAAGAAAAAGGGAAACAGGTAAAATCAATTCTGGAAGGACTTCCAGAACATCTGCCTGCTCTCGTAAAGGCAGACCTTACAGGAAAAAAAGTGGCAAGGGTAGGTTTTGACTGGCCCTGTGCAGAGGAAATATTAAAAAAACTTTTTGAAGAGATAGAGGAATTTCAGGGAGCCATAAAAGAACAGAACAGTGAACATATAAAAGAAGAGCTTGGAGACATGTTATTTACAATAGTCAATCTGGCAAGGCATTTCGATGTGGAACCGGAATATGCTCTCAATTCCACAACAAAAAAATTCATAAAAAGATTTAAGAGACTGGAAGAGATTTCACTGGATAAAAAAGACGGAAAATCCCTGAGTGACAGAACACTTAAAGAACTCGATGAAATATGGGAACTGGTAAAGAAGGAATATAAGTATGAGACTCGATAAATATCTGAAAGTAAGTAAATTAATAAAAAGACGACCCATAGGCAATCTTATGTGTGATGAAGGTAAGATTAAAATAGATGACAGAACGGGGAAAGCAAGTTCTACAGTAAAAGAAGGACAGATCCTGGAACTGGATATGGGTAGAAAGAAGATTAAAGTAAGGGTGCTTCTTGCGCCTGAAAAACTTTCAGGAGGCATAAAGCCGGCAGATCTTTATGAAATAATTGAAGAGATAAAAGTTGAGGAAATTTAATGAATAATGATATAATATGTTCAGGAGGTGAATGAATATTATGACTGTAAAAGAACACATTTTAAATGAAATCAATCACCTTGATGATAAACAATTATATGAAATAGAAAAATATATTAAATTTTTAAAATTCAATTCACGTTTTTCATACTATTCAAAATATAACGAAGAAGACCTGGCCAGGCTATATGGTGAATATGCAGAAGAAGACAGGGAATTTGCAGAAGAAAGTATGGAAGATTATATGACAAATCTAAAAAAGGAAGATAAAAACAGAAGCCGGTTAAAACAAAAACTGGGGAAAGTAAGTGCAGACATTCTTCTGGAAGTAGAAAATAAGGTTTTATTTACCACAGGTATAATCTAAATAAAAGCAAGGAGGGAAATCATGACAGATACAAATATATTCAGAACAGTAGCAAGACAGATACTGGATTCAAGAGGGAATCCAACACTGGAAGTGGATATATGGCTGGGAAACGGTGTAATGGGAAGGGCAGCAGTGCCTTCAGGCGCATCTGCCGGCACCTATGAAGCACTGGAAGTCAGAGACGGCGAAAAAATCTATAACGGCATGGGAGTTATGAAGGCCATAGATAATATAAACGGCATAATAGCACCGAAACTGGCAGGAGTGGATGCGACAAAACAGATGGAAATAGACATGATGCTCATACTGCTTGACGGAACGGACAATAAATCAAAACTGGGAGCAAATTCCATAAGTGCCGTTTCAATGGCTGTGGCAAAAGCCGCTGCAAATGCAGTAGAACTGCCTCTCTATCAATATCTCGGCGGCCCCTGTGCAACCCATCTGCCTCTTCCTTTTATAAATGTAATAAACGGAGGCATATACGGAAATAACAATCTTGATTTTCAGGAATTTATGATAGCTCCCGTAGGAGCCCAATCCTTTTCCGAAGCAATCAGACTCGGAAGTGAAGTAACTTATTCTCTGAGGAAAATCCTTAAAGGGAAAGGGCTCAGTACGTCAGTTGAAGATGAAGGAGGTTTTTCACCTCAGTTAAAATCCCATGAAGAAGCAATGGAACTCATAATAGATGCCATAGATGATGCTGGATACAAACCGGAACAGGAAATATGTATTGCCCTTGACTGTGCTGCAACGGAATTTTATAAAGACGGCAAATATATATTAAAAAGCACAGGTGAAGAACTTACCTCTGCAGAGTTAATAGATTCCTATGAAAAACTGGCAGGGAAATATCCAATTATATCTATAGAAGACGGCCTTTCTGAAGATGACTGGTCAGGATGGAAAGCCATGACGGAACGACTGGGAACAAAAATACAGCTTGTAGGTGATGACCTTTTTGCCACAAATATAAAAAGAATAAGAAAAGGCATACATACAAAAGCGGCAAATTCCGTATTGATAAAGCTCAATCAGATAGGAACCCTTTCGGAGACACTTTCTGCCATAGAATTTGCGAAACGTTCCGGCTATACATCGGTCATATCGCACAGGTCGGGAGAAACAGACGATACATTTATATCACACCTGTCTGTAGCCACCAATGCAGGACAGATTAAAACAGGTTCCATATGCAGAATGGACAGGGTCGGTAAATACAATGAACTTTTAAGAATAGAAGAAGATCTCAGATTCGCCGGACAGTATTACGGAAGAGGCGTTTTTTACAATCTGGGATGGTAGATTTTTTGTATTTTTATTATCAGTTGTCCACAGGCTGTGTACAACCTGTGTACAACTTTTTGAAATTAATTTCTCATAATTAACTTTGTCCACAGGCTGTGTACAACCTGTGTACAACTTTTCATAATTTTTCATATTTATCCACAGGCTGTGTACAACCTTTACAAAATAAAAGGAGTTGTCCCTGAAGCCTGTTTTGAGGACAACTCCTTTTTATCAACATGATCTACCTGCGACTGAAGTCGTGAGACCTTCTAACAGGTAAATTTATGGATATACCTGATCAGGCGTATTGCCATTAAAAGTCCAACCTGTATTGGAATAGGTAGCACCGGTTTCGTTATAAATTCCGCCTCCATGTCCTCCTGATATAATACACTTATTTTCGTTTATTGTTCCGCTACCGGAAAGAGAACAGGAACTGCCAGCAAAATTGCAAATGCCTCCTCCTTTACCCGCTGTAGTAGTTCCACATTGGTTGAGATGTATGGTTCCCGTAGCAGAAATATTCACTACTCCGTAATTTGCTATACCTCCGCCATCTTTTACCGAAGCATTGTTATTTATAGATATAGTACCGTTAATATTAAGAATACTGTGAGGGTCGCCAAGATATATTCCTCCTCCAGAACCGGTGCACTGATTCATATCTGCTGAAGTATCTCCTCCTATGATTGAATTATTCAGAGTACATGTTGCCTCCACCTGATATGTATCATAATCGACAGAACACTCGCTGATACCTCCTCCGTCTCCGTCCCCTGCTAGGTTTGTTTTTATAGTACTGCTGTTAATAGTAAGTGTGGCATAATTCTGAATACCTCCTCCACCATAAGCGGAACAATTCCACGTTCCGATAGTTGAACTATTTATAGTACAATTTCCACGGGAAACTACTGTATTTGGATCTGTATACTGGAAATCATTACATATAGCTCCCCCATAACCACTGGTCCAGTTCTGGTATATTAAATTTTCTGTTACAGTCATAGTTGAGGCATTATATATTCCTCCTCCGTAAGACTTGGGAACCTCTTCGGTCTGCCCGTAGAGGTAATTTTTTCCTATTTTAATACCTTTCACTGTACATGTACCTTTCCTGATAGTTCCAGACACTTCATAAACAGTATTACTTATACCTCCTCCTACGAGATAATCATTTATATCGTCAGTGGTCACATAGTTCCCCTCTATAATTCCAACACTATTATTATAGTTACCGGTAATAGTACACTCACCTATATTTGCAATAGCTCCTCCTGCAAAAGTATTATAGGAAGGATAGCCGGAAGGACAATAAACTAAATTCTTCGTAAAATTAGTATCAGTAACAGTCAGCCTTCCTATATTGGCAATGCCTCCTCCAGCGTAAAGAGCTCCATTTTCAGAAATAGTTCCTGACACAGAAAGAGTTCCTCTGTTAGCAATTCCTCCTCCGGCAGGAGCATAATTTTCCGTAATAGAATTGGCCCCGTACATATAACAGGAAGCTCCTGTGTCAACCGAAATACCTCCTCCAAATCCGCCGGAAGGCATTTCAGGTACGCTTGAAGCAATTATTTCTTTTAAACGTCTATGCTTCTGTCTCTCTTTATTATCGGTAAGCTTACTGTTATCCTGCTTTGTGGAAGGAGGTGTGGCAGCCGGTGTTATCTTAACGCCATCACCAAGCAGGCTGTTCCCGGTTATCGTGCAATCTCTTATAGTACAGCCCGTACCCTGCACTGCAATACCTGCTCCGTTGTGTACAAAAGGAAGGGGGAGAGTATAATAATTATCCTTTATCGTACAATTCTTAATATTACAGCCAGCTCCGGCTACTCTTATTCCACTTCCCTCTGCTACCTGCTGAACTGTACAATTCTCAATAATACAGCCGGCCCCCTCCACTCTTATTCCACTCTGGTTTCCAGCCGTTGCAGACTGTACATTTGTTACGTTCTGAACTGTCAGATTCTGAAGTGTATTGGCTCCTGCAAGTATTATACCTGCAGAGGAAGTTATACTTACACCAGTGAAATCTATTACACATTTATTACCTGCCATATTCGGATCTGAAACATATTTCCTCAGAGTTACACCATTTCTTATACTCAGAGTAGTGTTAGGATCATAGGTTGTAGGATCAACTGGCGCTATTAATGTAACGGTGGCGACAGTCTGATCGCCATTTGCCACAGTGATGCCTTTATCCACTGTCATATATGGCCTGGTAAAGGAACCATCGCCTGTCGTATCACTGCCATTCGGATCTACAAAAATCTCCTTTGTAGCAACAGGACCTGTCGTAGGTGTTGCTATTACAGCATTCCCTATAATAATAGTAAGTGTTGTTCCTCCGTCTCCGGTGCAGGTATAAGACGGCAGAGAACCTGTTCCGAAGAGACACGAATAAGAACCTCCGGGCTGTATGGTAACAGTATCTGTCTTACCCGGTATACTGATTGTATGGGGAACTGTATCGTTATTTACAAAAACAAGGGCATCTCCTATATAAATAGTTATTTTTGAAGGATAAAACCCATCTGCTAAAATCGATATACCCAGAATTACACTTACATTCACCGTCTGACCTGATAAAACAGTAACCTGTGTTATTCTGCTTGAAAGAACTACGCCTGCAGAGTTTAAACCTTTGAATTCCAGTTGCACTGTGCCTGCAGGGATATTGGATATAACCTTTGTAGTTTCTCCCTTATTCAAATAGATAACTATGGGAGTCGGAATATTACTTCCTGTTATTGTTATTTCTATTTTTTCCACTTCAGGCTGAATTACCTGGGCTGACATATCATCGCCGGAACCGGGCCATTTAGCGGAAAATTCAAGAGAACCTGATTGTGATGTAATGGATTGAGGTGATGTAACTGTATCTCCACCGCCTCCACAACCTGAACATAAGAACAAAACAAAAACTGCGGAAAGTATTATTAATTTCCTCACACTTATCCCTCCTTAAACTATAATATATTATTTTTTCTACAAAAAAAACTTTTTTTCCTCTTTAATTTAAAAATAAATTTATCTGTCACAGTTATATCTTCATTTTGATAACGTATTTTTGATTCATCCATGTTTTGTCTCGAACATTCTTTCTTAATTTTTCTTATTATAGTATAATTTTATATTACATGTACATGTTACAACAAGTAAAAATATACAGGAAAGAGAAAAATATATATAATTGTTCAGTTATTCACAGATTGCCGGCTCTATAACAATAATTTTTGAGTTTATATCATTCATGATTGCCGCAATGGTTTTTATTTCTTTTTATAAGAAAGCCATGGAATTCCGGCAGCCTGCCTTAACTATTGTTCTTATAAATCTTTTTTTTGCCATAATAAAATTTATGCCCTTTATATTCAACTGGCCAGGTCTGGAAGAAAACATTAAAAATCCTGAATTTGCAAGATATCTAACATTAATGATATTCATGATTCCCTATGATTTAATAAAATTATTTATCTTTATAACAGCAGGATTTTTGCTCTATAAATATTTAGATTTCAGGCCATTAAGAGGCGAATGGAAATCGGCATGGTACTGGGTAGATATTCTTATGACCTGTATAATATTTACAGGCATTACAGAATGTCTGGTATATTTTATTCATCCTGTAACATCGGATCAGAGCAGAAAAATTTCGGAATTAATGCTTTCTTACTATGCATCCAAAGATATTGGATCTTTTCATATTGCTTCATGTGCTCCGTGGGTTGAAGAAGTAACATGGCGTTTTTTCTGGCCTGCTCTGCTGCTGTATCTCTTCAGAAATGTAAGATTAAAATGGGTTTACACAACAGTAATAACATCTGCTCTGTGGAGTATTGCCCATGCCGGCATGTTAAATCCCGAATGGATGAGATTTATTCAGATATTCGTCTATGGTCTCTTACTGGGATGGCTCTTTAAAAAAAGAGGACTTGAAGCATGCTTTGCAAGTCACTTTATGTCAAATATAATATTGACGGCCATACATTTACACGGCCAGTTTTAGTCGTTACGCGTTACGCGTCACGATATAATCATAACCGTATAAAACCATCACTATTACAGCCAACACTACAATTCCTGTCAGTCCTTCAGGCCCGCCAGTCAGGGGGTTAACATTTCTTACTATTAAATATCCCAGAGGAGTCATCTGCTCGAATACACCGTAAGAAAGACAGACTGTGAGTATATTGTTTGTTTTAAGATAGATCCATGAAAGAAGAAGTCCGAAAAGAACAGAAAAAAGAAGTTTCATTAACACCCCTTCCGGCAGATGGGACATAAAATAATTACCGGAAGTAATATACCAGTATGGTTCTCCCGTCCATATCTGCCAGTAAATAGAATAGCCCTGATTGTAATAGCCTGTAAATACAAGCGGTAATGCCCATATACCACAGAACAATCCTGTGAGTAAAAGGGCTTTCTTTTTTCCTTTTTCTATCAGATTTACAAATAAAAAACCTCGCCAGGCATATTCACTTCCAAAAGTCAGAAATGTAGAAAATAAAAGAAAAAAACTGCTGGCCAGTATAAAATCTGCAAGAAACTGTCTGGCCGGAGAAAACCCCTGACTGGTGTGTCCTTTTAATACAGAAAAAGTTAAATCTGCATTACCACTCCCGAGTATGACAGTAAAAAGAAAAGAGATGATAACGAAGAGAAAAACGATAATCCATGACATAAGATAATGAAGAAGAGTTCCCCTCCATAGAGAAGGAAGTCTGAATTTTATATTCGGGTATATATAGTGCGTAAGAATAACTGACATAACAGGACAGAAAGCAATTATTCCCCTTAAAAGGTTATAATTTTCAGAATTTACCCCTTCTCCTGCAAGATAAAGTCCTGCCATAGCAAGCCAGCTTGAGGCGCAGACTAGAAAGAGAAATGTTACGATTTCTTTCCAGCCGGCAGAAGTGTTTACTGTATCTTTCACGGGTTTTATTGCACCCTTTACATGCTTTGCTGCCACTGCAGGTTTTAACTGTTCCGCAGGTTTCACCGTTTCTTTTTCTTCTATAAAATCAAAAGGACTGACAGGATTTTCTTCATCAAAGAAGTCAAATATCTGTCCTCTCGGGCCGGAAGAGGAAGTGGTTTTCTGTTTGCTATATACGGAGAATCCCTGTTTTTGCTTGAAATGTTCAAAGGTTTTTTGAAATAATTCGGATTCCTTCTGTTTGAAATACTCTGTACAGGTTCTGTCCAGATTATCTGCTTCCGCTCTTTTCATATCATCTTCTTCGGAATTTTTCTTTTCAGAACTAAAACCTGAAGATGGAGAACTTAAAATTTCATATACTTTATTTAACTGTCTCATCTTCTCTTCAAAAAGTTCTTTAGCAGCTTTTCTGAGTTCTTCGTCTTCAATATGTAAAACTCTGTCGGCATGGTATTTTTTCACAAGATTCTTATATGCACATTTAACTTCTTTGAAATCAGCGCCGGGACTGAGTCCGAGAAATCTGTAACATTCATCTCTGTCTATACATATCACGTCTTTCTTGAGGAATAACTGTTATTATTATAACGTGACCGCTCCCACCGCTAAATCCTAACGGATTATAGCGGGGGCATCTAGAGCTTCCATGCTCAAGGACTCCAGGCCCAAGTCCTTTATATATATAGCTGAATTATAGTCTC
>JAKPQU010000506.1 GCA_029555925.1 Bacillota bacterium | reverse complement strand
TTCTAATACTATAGAAAAAACGAATTTTTCTTCTCCAGAGCCTGCCAGGCAGAAGCTTTTTATGGATACCCTTTTACCTGTAGCGGTACTAAGCCTTCAGCTATAGAAGAAGTATTCTGCGGTCTTTCCGATAAAAAACACAATCTCTGAAGGATCTTTAAGGCCAATCCAGAAGTATTTTATAATAGTTCTGCAAGAGGTGTTATAATATATGAATTCAAAAGAACAGTGGCTTAGAGGCCCTAAAGCGAAACAGACTGTCCATACCGGCTGGCGCGAGACGGAGGAAATGCTCAAAAGACAGAAACTCAAAGCTTCTGCTCCGGCAGATACGGGAAAAATGTCTCAAATAGAAAACATGAAACCTCAGATCTCAGGTAATTTACCGGCGCAGCCTTTTCTTCCCGATGAGGAATTCAGCTATCAAAAACCGTCAGGGTCAAAACTGTTCCTTCCTCCCATGAAAAAAGGAAACATTTCTCACAGTCTCGACCTGGATATTGATATTATACCTCAGGATTATCAGGAAAAAGCAATCTTTCAGTCATATTTATTGAAAGTTCCTTCCGAAGAAGAAAAAAGTTCTTTTGAATATTACGAGACACCGGAAGAAGAGGAAGAAGAATTCATTGAACAGGAAGAACCTGTAAAGGAAGAAACACCTCAAAAGGGAGCAAGATATTACCTGGAAAAAATGGTATCCTATTCGCCGTCAGATCACCTTACGGAACTCATGTTCAGAGAACTGGAAGCCCTGGGAGAGGTGCTCATAAGTGAATGTCAGGAATTCGGCATAGGGCTGCTTATATTCGAGAAATACAGGAACCTGACGGAAATAAAAATAAATAATGTCCATCCCTTTCCTCCGGGAACAAAGGTAAGAGACGGTAGAGGATGGGACGTGGTAAGAGGTGCCTATGATCCGCAGCACAGAATGATGTTTATGGCTGAAGAACTAATAACAGGCATACCGGGAGGTGTTACCATACACGAATTCGGCCATGCCTATGACCATGCCTGGATGGCTACCAATGATATGCAGTTCCCCTTCTCCGTATTCCTGTGGAATCAATTCTATCATGAAGGTATGTTTATCAGTGAATATGCTTCCACACAGCCGAAGGAATATTTTGCAGAATCCCTTGAAGCATATTTTAATCCGAAGAAAAAAGATATTTTGAGAAAATGTGATCCCAGGATGTACGGCTTTATAAAAAATATTATAGCAGGGGTCCATAAGAGAAAAAATAACATCCATTGACACGCATCACCCATCACCCATCACTTCTATAAAACCATACACGGGCATTTCTCAAGGACATGCTTTTCTCTGAGTATCCTCTTCAAAATCTTGCCTGTATAGCTTTTCGGAAGACTTTCCATGAAGGTAACTTCTCTGGGCACTTTAAATTTTGCCAGTTTCTGCCTGCAGTAAGAAATAAGTTCCTTTTCCGTTACATATGCTCCCTCTTTCAGTACTACAAAGGCATGAGGCACCTCGCCGCGAAGATAATCAGGCTTACTCGTAACTGCAACTTCTGACACAGAAGGGTGTTTTAAGAGAAGATCTTCCACTTCTCTGGGGTAAACATTCATTCCCCCCGTAATAATAAGATCTTTTTTCCTGTCAACTATATAGAAATAACCGTCACTGTCTCTTTTGCCCAGGTCGCCTGTATGGAACCACCCGTCCTTTATCGCTTCTTCCGTCGCTCTTTGATCATTCAGATAACCTTTCATGACTATAGGACCGCGAACTATAATTTCACCTGTCACTTCATCGGGTAATTCTCTGCCCTGCTCATCGACTATTTTCATCTCAACTCCCACAAGAGGTAAACCTATAGAACAGATTTTCCTCTCTCCTTTCAATGGATTTACAGAGGTTACAGGTGAACATTCCGTCGGGCCGTCTCCTTCTATTATGACACAGCCGAAGAAATCTTCAAAATCTATCTGAACCTGTTCCGGCATAGGAGCACCGCCTGAAACACATACGGAAAGACTCTTAAATCTATCTCTGTCAAGATTTCTTCCGTAATAAAGAAGGGCACTGTAAATGGAAGGAACTGCCATAAAAATTGTCACCTTATGTTCTTCTATGGCCTGTAACGTATGTTGAGGAACAAATTTTTCCATAAGGACAAGTCTGGAACCGGAGAGAAGGCCTAAAACCATACATGCAGTCATGGCGAAAGAATGAAAAAGAGGTATTACTATAAGGAAACAATCTTCTACTCCCATAACAACTACTTCATTGGTCGCTTTTGCATCATAGTAAATATTATTATGAGTTAACATGGCGCCTTTAAGCCTGCCCGTAGTGCCTGATGTATAGAGCACGGCAGCTACGTCATCATCTGACACTGGATAAAGAACCGGCTCTGATGAATGTTCCCTGATAAGGGATTCATAGGATATTAGATCTTCCCTCTTATTTTCAAGACCGAAAACTATTATGTTTTTCAGTCCTGGTAACTTATCTTTTATTTCAAGTAAGGAAGGAAGAAAAGGTGCGGCTATGATAACAGAAGAAACTCCCGAGTGTTCCAGGACAAAGAGAAGCTCGTCATTCTTAAAAAGAAAATTAACGGGTACTATTGTACTGCCACATTTTAAAACAGAAAAAAAACTTATGACAAATTCAGGCATATTCGGACATACAAGAGCTACTTTTTCTCCGTACCCCGCACCAAGAGACATAAGCCCCCTGGCAAGTCTGTTTGTTAATTGTTCAAGTTCTCCGTAAGAAATGTGTCTGTCTTTATATATTAAAGCTGTAGCTTCCGGTATATTCCGACTGTGTTCCGTTATAATTCTGGCCAGATTCATTTAAGTCCCCCCGTAATTATAGTTGATATTAATGACATCCCGGTAAAATGGTGATGCGTGATGAGTGATACGTGACGCGTGATACGTGAGACGTGACCCTTTGTAGGGGCGGCAATAGCCGCTGATGCGCTGCGGACTGGCGATGGTCACGCATCACG
>JAKPQU010000500.1 GCA_029555925.1 Bacillota bacterium | reverse complement strand
GTTCCGGAACAAATTATTAGATTGATTGTTTAATTCTTTAGGTTCTTTGATTGTTAACATAGTGTGTTATAATATCTTTTAAGATAAATTTTTATTAAAAAAATGCGAAAGTATAGTTAATTATACCATTTAATATATTTTCACGCAAGAATTATTACTATTTAAGCTGTTCAAGCAATTTTTTTACTGTTACTGCATTGTCTCCATCCGGTTCCAGTTCAAGATATTTTTTAAGTGCTTTAGATGCTTCTTCTCTTTTCTTTAAATTGAATTCTGATATACCAATGAGTAAATAAAGTTTTGCTGTATCAGGCATATATTCAAGTCCTTTTGTAGCATTGTTAACAGTTTCTGCGTAATCTCCCGTTGTATAACACAGGTCTGTCAGAGCCATATAAGCTTCTCCGTATCCTGGTTTATATTCTACTGCTTTCATTAAGTAAGTTCTGGCTTTTGCTTTGTCTGACGGATAATAAGCTATACCCAGTCCATAATATGCCTCAGGATTGGAAGGATTTATGGATATAGCTTTCTCGAAATTTTTTATGGCTTCATTATAATTTTTATTCTGCAAATTTTTTAATCCATCCATAACTTCTCTGCCATCTTCCTGTGTTGTAGCGGTTCCGGGACCTTTATCAATAATTGAGAGCCATTTCCTTGCTGTGTTAGTATTTTCGCCTTCAGGATATTTTAATACATATTCTTCAAAAATTTCTTTTGCTTTTTCAGTCTTTCCTGATGCATAGAATGCTTCACCCAGATAAATATAACATTCTTCATTATCAGGCAATAATTTTCTTGCATTTTCAAGATAGTCTATTGCTTTGCTATAGTTCTTCTGTGACGTATACAGATTTCCAAGGTATAGGTAAGAATATCCGAAATCAGGCTTGAATTTAAGGGATTTTTCAAGGTTTGATATGGCATTTGTACTGTCTTCCTCCATATAAGTCAGACCGAGACCATAATAAGACATGGCTTCCTGTGTGGATAGATTCATAACTTTTTTAAATTCTTCTCTCGATTCTTTGTTTTTATCCGAGTTTAAATAGAGAAATCCCTTTTTCAGATGATCTTTTATCTGCTGTTCTCTATAGGCCTTGTTCAATACATTGAAAAGTAACAGACCTACAACAAGCAGTAAACTTATGGTTATCACACTGATAATAGTTTTCTTTTGCTGTGCTCTGGATTGAAGATCCCTTTCTGCTTCTCTCCATTCTATCAGGTAATTAGGTGATATACATTCAATAGAGACAATAGCTTCATCCCTTATGGACTGATCTGTTTCGTAATGAACAATTTTTTTGAGTGGTTCAAGGGCTCTTTCATCTTTTATTTTACTGAGAGCCATAATAGCTCTCAATCGAACTTCATCCGATGGATCGTCAAGGGCCAGTATGAGAGGCCCTGTAAAAGTTTTATCTCCGTAAATTCCCATTGCCTGAGCAGCAGCAGCTTTTACCTGGGGGTTACTTTCATTCATCAAAATCTCTTTCATTGCTTCCTCTATTTTGGGATCAAGTTTGAATTTAGCCAGGGTTTCTATGGCGAGCTTTTTGATCTCCCATTCCTGTTCTTTTTTTAATATACTGAGCAGTGGTTTGGCAGCTTTTTCTGTCTTAAAATCTCCTATGGTTTTAATTGCGAATTTTCTGATATTTTTATCGGGTATATTTAACTGTAATATCATAAGATCGAGTTTGTCTGCTTCTTCTGTTACAGGTAAGGCTACTTTAATTCCTCCCATAAGAGCTTTTTTCATTTCCTGTGCGGAAACAAAACGCTCCGAAGGTTTAAGTCTTACACTTGTCATTATTATAGCATTTAATTCTTCCGAAATATCAGGTCTTTCTTTCAATACTGATTGAAAATTAAAGGGGATTGGTTGAATACCTGTGAGTAAATGATACATTGTTGCCCCGAGAGAATATACGTCACTTCTGACTTCAGGCCTTCCTCTGTACTGTTCAGGAGACATATATCCTATAGTGCCTATAGCTGTTTTTGTAAGGGACATATCTTCTTCTGTCTGTACTGTCCTGACTATACCGAAGTCTATCAATATAGCTTTGTTGTCATGCTCTCTTATCATTATATTAGAAGGTTTTATATCTCTGTATATTATAGGAGGATTTCTTGTATGGAGGTAATTCAAAACATCACATATCTGATTACTCCATTCCACCACATCTGCTTCAGGAAGACCGGGTTTCCCTTCTTCCGCAAGTATAGTGCTCAGATCCTTTCCTTCTATAAAGTCCATTACAAGATAATACCTTCCTCCTATTGAAAAATAATCACTTACGGAAGGCATATTGGGGTGAGTTAATTCTGATAATATCTTTGCTTCCATTTTAAATCTTGTAATTGCTTCCTGCTGTTCCTGAGGATTCATTGATAGATTTATCAATTCTTTTATTGCATATATCTTTCCGAGACTTACATGTTTTGTTTTATAAACAGAGCCCATACCTCCACTTTTTATTTTCTGTATAATTTCATATCTATTGGCCAGTATAATACCGGGTGTCAGGGCTTTAAGCTCTGTTGGTACATCTTCACTTCCAAGAGATATCCCGCATTCACTGCAGAATTTTGCATCTTTTTTATTTTCTGCGTTACATTTAGGACAGTTATATATCATTTTTAACCCTCCAGTTTATCAGTGAGCAGTGACCAGTGAGCAGTGACCAGTTACCACTTTATATTACTATGTAAAACTTACTGTTTATCCTTCACTTTTCACTACTCACTATTCACGACTCACGATTTATCCAAAGCCAAGAACATACATATCAGATGTTCCAAAAGGTACGGAAAGTGATGCATTCATAAAATCACTCTGTATAGAATCTTTATTTATTTTATGAAATATATCTAAAAGTTCTGCGTAATTTTTATTGGCATGTAATTCATACCAGTTAAAATGTTTTATTATCTCATGGAATACAAGTCCCCTGTCTATGATCATTTTCTGTAATTTCCCGTGATCATCTCCTGTTACAACAGGACATATACAGGTATAAAGTCTGCTTTTTTTATTTTTTTTCATAGAAGAACATGCCGGATTTATAAACATTTCTGCTCCCTTTATATCCCATAACGGATCAAGCATAACTGCATCGAAATAATTTTCCAATTCTTTCGGAATACCATTTGCCAGATTTACATTATGTGTAATTATA
This sequence comes from Bacillota bacterium, assembly GCA_029555925.1. The sequence goes on along the minus strand of JAKPQU010000500.1, from coordinate 870 downwards.
CCCATGTTTTTACTTTCTATGAAGGTAATAATTTCCCTGTCTATATCCAGCATATGTATTTCAAAATCAACAAGTGATTTTAAAGCAAGGCAGCAAAAATCCCCGTCTCCTACAAATAAAACCTTTGTATCAGGAGAAAAGAAATCTCTTAGAATTAATTCTATCCTTCGAAAAGTAGTATCTTCCGTACAGGGCTGCTGTCCGAAAATAGCTTTCAATCTTGGTCTCTTTTTAAATATATCAAAATTTCTTTCCTTTTTTCTTCTTTCATAATAGTCGAACATTATAAATTCCAGAAGTATGACAGTAAGATTTTTAATAAATCTCGTTATATCACTGTCATATAAAAAATTCAGTTCTCTTGAAACTTTTACTATAGCTTTCTCTATATTTTCTCTGTAAGAAGAAGGCATTTTACTGTATAGATTATTGAGATAGACATAATTATTCAGGTAATATCTCTTATTATAAATTCGCTTCATTACCGCTTCTGCCAGTGCTTCTGAAATTCTCTCTTTTTCATCATTTAGTCTGTTTATGATTCTATTATATGTTTTTATGTCAATATCGGGCCAGTCGGATCTTTTCTCTATATTATTTATAACTTCCGTAATAAAAGTTTCTATTGTTTTTTTACCTTTCATCCGTGTTCTCCTCTATAATAAAGTCGTGATGCATAACGCGTGACAGGTAATTTATACCGGTCATTGATCTCTGAAAAAACCGGACCAGCATGGATATAGTTTCGAACCTTTATCCTTTGTTAACTGACAGATCCATTCATTGGGATTTTTCATGCCCTCTGCCCTTACTATATAGATCTGTGCATCAGGCTGTTTTACTATTTCTCTGGTAGACTGGAAAGCTATC
>JAKPQU010000497.1 GCA_029555925.1 Bacillota bacterium | reverse complement strand
GTATTTCATAACTTATTAGAATTTAAGTCATCGTGACGCGTAACGCGTGACGCGTGACGGGTTTAATCCCTGCGCATCACGCATTACGCTTTACGCATTACGAGGTCATTATTTATGGATAGTTATGAAACTAACTATAATGTAGTAAAATAAAGGTTTATATAAAAATTAAGTAGAGGCAGTTTATATAAATAATTTATCATTTACCTTATCGTTAAATTATGTTATATTATTAACTAGGAAATCTTATAAGAAACAGGAAATAATATATGATAAAGGGATTAAATCTGTGGAATTTAACACCTGAAGGTAATTTACCTGTAAAACCAGGGCAAAAACAAAGACTTGCCCTATCGGGGGAAGTTTTTATTAAATCTTCCTCTGAAGAGCCGCAGGATGCAAAGGTTCTTGCCGAATATGCAAAGCAAGTCCTCATACAAAAGCCCCCTCAGGAATTACACACAGGTCAGAGAAAAATCTTCTCCATAGGCAGTTCCGGTATAAATACTGTTCCTCTGAGAGCTGACGGAGGCCATCTTGTAGAAGAAGAAACAGGGACAGTCGCCTATTATGGCGATGCGGCAAAAGAACTCCTTAAGAAAACAGATTTTTTCACGAACGAAACAATAGTAACTGTTCCATCGAACGGTTCCATAAGAGTAACCGTAAAGGGTCAGTCTTTTTCTTTTTCCGAAGCAGGTTCCGTAATGATAGGTGCAGGGACTCAGGCAAAAGTGGAAATTTTAAAAGGAGAACCACTCGTAACTACAACAGAAAAACCTCCTTCATGGTATAAAAAACATAAACCTGGCGGAGAACATCAGTCAGGTTTTGACAGAATAACAGAAATTAACAAACATCTCTTTGCATGCCACACAATAAAAACCAGATTCAAACAGGAACAATTAGCAAAGCTTCTTGAACATGGTATTGTAAAAAATGCAGGCAAGGAAGGAACCTATGTAGAATGGGGTATTTTTTCCACAGAGGAAGAACTTCAGAGTAAACTTGCATTAAAGGGATTTTCAGCAAAAGACATAGAAGACCTGTCAGCACTGTGGTATCAGACAATAAAAAGAAAACTCCAGTCCTCAGAAAGCGGACATGTAGAAAAAAGTAAATTCAAAAAAGAAACAATGGAGAAACTCCTAAACAGCGGAATATTGAGAAACTTTTCTTCTGAATCGCCTGACATATACTGGAGTTCTTATTGCACGGAAGGCGAATTGAAGGGTAAATTATCAAACATCGGTATTTCCGGCCAGGAAGCACAGAATATATTAAATATATGGAAAGAAAGTACAAAATCCGGTTATGACAATACAGGTCTTACATGGGATAAGGGAAAGGTAGTAGCCTATCTTTTAAACAATAAAATAAACATATGGAATGAACAGGCCACAGAATGGATAGTAAACTCCACTGCCTATGCGGGAGAAAATGAGCCGTTTACAGTAGGAGTATCGAATGTGGTAGCAAAAAAAGAGCTTCCGGAGCCTGTAGCCTTTAAATCTATAAGACCGGCAGAAACTCTCCACAGACATCCGGAAACAGATGATAAAAAACAGACAGAATGTTATCTTGTCACAGGCGGGAGAGCTGCTCTCCTTACCATTCAGGACGGGAAACCTCACGTATCGGTATTACAGGCAGGAGATATGGCAGTCATAAATCCCGGAGTGGCCCACTGTGTCCTTGCAATAGACGGTCCTTATGAACATCTTGTTTTTCAGGTTCCTTCTGCTTTTCAGTACGGCCTTATCTTTAAAGAAGGTAAGAATTATTCGGATTACTCTTTAAACGAAGAGGAAATCCTTGCTCTTACTTTAAAGAAAATGAAAGATAGCAGTGAACATCCGGAACAGATAGATAAAGAAGGAATAGTAATTCCCGGTTCATATAAAAGCAGTAAAGCAGGTGATCAGTATCTTCTCTATGACGGTTTCGATTCAAGCAGAGATATTACAGGCCTTACAGTAGAAGAAGGCAAATCTGATGAAGATCTTCATCTTACATTAAAGCTTAAAGACCTGCAGCCAGGAGCAGAAAAAGGTAATTTAGATGCCTATTTTCTTATAGGTACAGGTCACGGAGGCAAGAAAACCCTTCCTGACGGCATTGCCGGCACAACAGCCATGCCATGGAATATCGCAGTAGGAGCTTATGATAATAACAACTACAGTATTTCCGATGAAACAGGTAATAGAGACAAAAAGCTTCTTAAAAAGGTAAAATTCGATTCTGAAAAAGATACTGTCGAAGTTTCACTGGATAAAGATATACTGAAAGAAAAAGGCTGGAATGACGGCCAGGAACTCACAGTTCAGCCCTTTACAGTAAAAGATTTCAATCCGCAGATTACTGACACTCTTGACGCACCTGATAAAAAGCCATGGTGTAGCCACCGGCATGGAAACTTGAATTCCTGCCTTCAAACAGTATCTTCACCTCTTTTTGAAATGGAATATAATTTCGCCCCGTCCAATCTGCCGGGTAAAAAGATTTGACAAAAGGTTTAAGATAATCAGAAAGAATCTCTTATTCCATAAAATCGGACAGTAAAAACACATCCCTGTATTCATTCATACTGAAAAATCTCTGATAGGCCAGTTTCCCGAGATCCAGGGTAAGAGAAAAATCTTCATCCATAAATTTTTTTATAATGTCATATAAATGTTTCCCTTCTTCTTTTGAAAGTTCCCTGATTTTGAAATAAGAAAGAGTTACATGAAGCCTCAGCCAGTAATCCAGATAAACAACATTATCAAAAAGATTATAGAGATTCATAATTATTCGAAAATCCCTGTCTGACAGAGGGGTAAAACCGAAAACCATTGAAATATTGCAGCATGGATACAGGAAGGCAGGCTTTAAAGTTACCTTTAACTGTTCTGGATGGTCTTTAAAGTAATATGCAACTTCTTTAAATATTTTTTCACATTTAATCCTGTTTTCCTCCATAACAGTATCAAGAGATGAACGTTCGGGGCCGCTTTTCAGGTCATGAAGTGTTATATGAAACTGAGCTGGTTCAAGAGAGTCTGAAAAAAGGTCAGGAAGTGATGAAAATAATCTGTCCTGAAATATAGAAAAAGTCGAAATATCTCTATCGTCAAACTTTATAACTACTGTGTCTCCGAAATAAGGTTTAAGTGAACCATTTAAATCTACTTTATTCGTGAGAGAATCCGGGATATGCCACTTAAAATCTGCGGACTTTAGATAATTTACGGAAGAGCTCTGTTCGTTTCTGACAGTCTCAACATATTCCGTAAAATTCCTGTGAATATCTTTCAGTTTTACATCTACGAGAAGATCCATAAATAATCCTTTCTATATTCATATTTCTAGAATTACCGCCCGGTGCCGGGTTGCAGATTTTGCATCTTCTTAATCCGGCATCCCAGAATATCAATCAGCAGCATATTTAAAGTTATCAGTAGTAATTACCAAAACAGATAAATTAGCCCTTATTTAATTTTTAATTCTATATAAAAAACTAATTTTTCTTCTCCAGAGCCTGCCAGTCAGAAACTTTTTATGGATACCCTTTTACCTATTACGGTACTAAGGGTTAATATTTTCCATTTTACTTACTACAAGCAATAAATCAGGATAGACGGAAAAATCATATTCAGGGAAATCTTTTTTTAATTTATTTATCCACTTTGTTATCATCTTCCCTGTTTTAAGAGTTTCATCTACTCCATCCATAAGAATATCTTTTTTCTCTTTATTAAAGGAAATCCTGTTCATTTCACTTTCATAAATATTTATAAGCTGCCCGAGACCTGTAAGCCTCTCTATCAAACAGTTTATGGTTCCGGCACCATCTTCTTTAAATGCTTCTCTTACAACAATATAATCTTTTGTTCTTCTTAAATTTTCATATTTATCCATTTACTTGCTCCATTCCAGAATAACCTTTCCGCACATGCCCGATCTCATAACCTCAAAGCCTTTCTCGAAATCGTCTATATAAAAATGATGGGTAACAACAGGGGTAATATTCAGTCCGCCTTGAATAAGAGTTGTCATCTTATACCATGTTTCAAACATTTCTCTTCCGTAAATGCCTTTAAGGAATAATCCTTTAAATATGACCTGGCTCCAGTCAATAGCCACTTCTTCAGGGAAAATGCCGAGCAGACCGATTCTGGCACCATTATTCATAACACCTAACATGGAACGAAAGGCATGACTGTTTCCCGACATTTCAAACCCCACATCAAAACCTTCTTTCATGCCAAGTTCCTTCATGATACCGGCAAGATCCCTCTCTTTTGTTACATTTACCGTTCTTGTGGCTCCCATCTTTGCAGCGAGTCCCAGGCGGTAATCATTTACATCTGTTATAACAACATATCTGGCTCCCACATGTTTTGCAATGGCCACTGCCATAATACCTATAGGCCCCGCACCTGTGATAATGACATCTTCTCCTACAAGGTCGAAAGAAAGGGTAGTATGGACGGCATTCCCGTAAGGGTCAAAAATAGAAGCGAGATCGTCCGAAATATCGGCAGGAAGGCGAAAGGCATTTCCTGCAGGTATGGATAGATATTCTGCAAAACATCCCTGTCTGTGGATACCGATACCTATGGTATTACGACACAGATGAAGCCTTCCTGCATAGCAGTTACGACACTGGCCGCATACTATATGGCCTTCTCCCGAAACTCTGTCACCTTTATTATAACCTCTCACGGCACTTCCCATATCCACGACTTTTCCTACAAATTCATGACCTGTAACCATAGGGACTTTAATAGTTTTCTGTGACCATGCATCCCAGTTGTATATATGAAGGTCTGTACCGCATATGGCTGTTTTCGTAATTTTCACAAGAAGATCATTGGGGCCTATTTCCGGCACAGGCACGTCTTCCATCCAGAGACCCGGTTCTGCATTACGTTTCACAAGAGCTTTCATAAAAATATACCTCCTGAGTATAATAAAAATAATTATGAAGAATTTCGATAATAAAGGAAAAATCCCTCTATTACTCATTATTGAAAGAAATTTATTCCTGTGTTTCGTAATGCGTGATGCGCAGTGATTAAATCTGTCACGCTTTACTGGTCACCAGGACTTAAATTCTACATATGATATAAATTAAATATTAAAAACAAAATAGTAACATTAAAAAACAAAATATTTTAATTTATTAATATAATATTTATTTTGCAAGGAAATAATAAATTAATTTTCAACATAAGATACAATTAAGAATTAAAAAAATATGCAATAATAAAAATATAGTAACATAATATAACTAAAAATAACAAAAAAATAACCTGAATAATATTATAAAAAAAATATCTAAAGGCTTTACAACCACAGGTATCTGGATTAATATATTCTACAACATGAGCAGAGAAAAATTCGAAACAAGAAAAAACAAATATTTCTTTCAGGCTCTAATAAACTTCTGGAAACCTTCCATAGAGGACGGAAACATACCTCTGTGGATGGAATATGCCCTGGCAACAAATGAAAGAGGCAGAGACATTGCATCTACTGTAGAAAAATATACGCAGATTAAAGATGCAACCTATCTGGATGCAGGGTTTTCCTATGGAGGTTGTATTGTTGCTTTTGCAGAAAAAAAAGCCGCCTGCTACGGTTTTGAAATAGATAAAGACATATTCACTATAGCAAAAGAAAATTTTAAAGATAACCATATACATCCCGACATATACATAAAAAACATTGAAGATATGCCTGACGGGAAATTTGAAAAATTTTTCAATATTATTACCTGTAATAATGTTCTGGAACATGTAGATGATCCGGCACAGGTCATAAGAAATATTTCGTCTATGCTCTACTATAGAGGAATTGCCTATTTCGAGATTCCGAACAGATATTATCCGCCATTTGTTTTAGAAGATGAGCATACCTCTTTATTTGCCATTACTCTGCTGGAAAGAGACGAAGCTCTGGTTTATTACAAAACACTTCATCCTGAAAGTATTTATAGAGTCGGCCATTATCTGACACTTGACACATATATGGATTTATTTAAAGAATCAGGGCTTATGCCGGTCATTTTAGACGAAACATTCCATGATTACAGAAATGATAAAATCCTGGAAACTGTAGAGGAAATAAAACATGCCAGAGCTATAATACCGGAGGGCGTCGAAAAAATAGTACAAAAAAAAATCAGAATTTACTTAAAAAATTTTTCTGACACGTTAAAACAGGATGAAAAAAAATTTATTCTCCACTATGGTGTTCCTTACTGGAAGATATTATGCAAAAAAGTTAATTAGGAATGAAAATTTATTAATTGTCTCTTTCCTCGCGTCACGCGTTACGCGTTACGCGTCACGATTAATATATTTGAGACATTTATTTAACTGCCATTCCTTATCTTTCTGTAGCAGAGGATTTTCATAGGAACCGTAAAAAGAAGCCTCTTTAGAAAATCTATCCACTTCCGCAGATACTTTCTTTATTGGTGCCAGAATTCCCGGCCCTCCAACACATCCCTGGGGACATGCCATACCTTCCAGAAGATTGGCATCCAGTTTTTTTGCCCTTGCAAGAAGTAACATCTTTTTACATGCTTCAAGGGAATCGGCTTTTTCTATTTTAACATTACATTCGGGATGAAATTTCATAATATTTATCTTCACGGCTTCTGCCACACCGCCGCTTGTGGCATAATGTCTCCCGGAGCCGCTTCCGTCACATAAAAAAACCGGTTCGGATATATCAGAAAGATCTATATCCATAGAAACAAATATGGAAGCCAGTTCTTCAAAGGTTATGACAAAATCCACATAGGGAGCCATTTCAGGCCTTAAACTTTCAGCTTTTTTTGCAATACACGGGCCTATAAATGTTACGATTGCATCGGGATATTTTTCTTTAATAAACTTTCCCGTTGCCACCATAGGGGTATAGGAATCGGAAATATTACCTGCCATGTCGGGGAAAAGTCTTTTTGCCATATCGACCCATGCAGGACAGCATGACGTCCCCAGAAAAGGCTGATTTTCTCGGTAAATCTTTCTGTACCACTCTTCACTTTCACGGACAGTGGCCACATCGGCTCCGTAGGAAACTTCCATAACTCCATTAAAACCTATCTTCTTTATACCGGCGATGATAAGTCCCGGAGGAACAAGAGGGCCTGCCTGGCCGACAAAAGAAGGAGCTACAATGGCATACATATTTCTTCCTTCCTTTATGGCGATAAGCATCTGAACAAATTCCGATTTATCTGCAATTGCGCCGAAAGGACAGGCAGTAATACACATGCCGCATCTGACACATTTCTCATAATTAATTAAAGCCCTTCCCGTATCATCCGTTTCTATGGCATCCACACCGCATGCAACGGCACAGGGTCTGTCATAGTTAACGATAGCCTCATAAGGACAGGCTTCTTTACATTTTCCGCATTTAACGCATAGACTATTATTTATTACTGCCGAAGTATCGGTAAAACCGACTGCTTTTACAGGGCATACGAGAG
>JAKPQU010000495.1 GCA_029555925.1 Bacillota bacterium | reverse complement strand
ACCAAATATGAAAATCAACATCCAGTGAAGGTGCAAACTTCATCATTTTCATATAAAATTGCTTTAATTAAACTGAACAATTTGAATAATAGGTAAATACTGTCTGCCTGCCTGATGCTCCTCCGAAAAAAATCTAAACTGAAACGTTTATAACAGTTACAGCTTATATCATGCTACTTTACATTATAATTCAATAAAATATACCTGTGCTGCCGTGATATTTTTTTCTCCGGAACACCAGGCAGGCAGACTACTATGTCTAAAGCTAAATAGTATTAAATTCCTAAAAAAGTAAACTGTCTCTGAATTTTTTTAACTCCTGTAATAAAATATTAAAAGAAACCTTTAAATCGGAAAGTTCTTCATAACTTGAAAAGGCAGGAACGTATATTTCTTCTGTTTCCATGATATAACGGTTCAGAAACTTTATATCCTTTATAGAAAAAGATCTCAAAAGATTATGGTATCTGTCAAAACATTTTATCAATTTTGCCTCTCCTGATAAATTTGCCACACGATTCAGATAAGATTTTCTATCTTCCAGAGGATCCTTTGTAACTTCTTTTACCATATCTAAAGTATGAGAATTAATACCTTCCAGTTCCAGTTCTTTAATGGTAAAAGGTGTATCTTCTATAACATCATGTAACAGGCTTGCCTTTATAGCAAAGGGAGATAATTTTTTATTAAATGCCATAAGAGCAACCTGAACAGGATGGTTAAAGTAGGGAATATTATCCAATCCTTCTTCATCATGAGATCTTTTTTGATTCTGTCCCTTATGAGCAGCCTTGCTGATTTCCATCGCTTTTATAATAGATGGCCTGTCTTTTTCGGCAAACTCTTCTATATGTTTTAATAATATGGTTTCATTTTTTTCATAGCATAAATCTTCATTAATAAGATTAATAACCCATTTATTAATACCACGTCTTTCCAGATCCCTGAGAAACTTCTGTATTTTTCCATTAACACTTCGTCCGTCTTTACTCATAACTATATATGACTCCTGATTTATATAAACTGATCTTTCTTCACCATTATAAATATTACATAACGTATATAGTGTATTTCATAACTTGTTAGATTTAAGTAGTGGTGACGCGTGACGGGTTTAGTCCCTGCGCATCACCCTTTACGCATTACGAGGTCATTATGTATGGATAGTTATGAAACTAACTATAATTTATATTTTAACACTTAAATTACTTTCTTGGAATATGGTTTTATATAAATTTTGAGTAAACATGTAAAAAAATGCATGTAAAAAAATGAGATTGATTCATGGCAATATTTATGGGATAATATATATGAAAAAAAATTTACTTTGGAGGTAGACGTTATGAAAAATTTTATATGGGTTATATTATTATCTCTATTTTTTATATCTTTTTACACTGCCGCTTATGGTGCATCTTTGCCTACTGTATATGTAAATAATAAACCCTTCACCGGTGACATTTATGTTTATGGTGACACGGTGTATGTAGAAGGATCTGTACTTCTAACTTTTATGAATGTACCCCATTCGACTACAGCAACAACGCTATCCATAAAGGATCCATCTCTTCAGGAAAAACTTTCCAGAATAGCGGTATGGATTGATTACAAAGATGGCAGGGGTAATGTTATATCCTTTCCATTAAAATCAGTAGCTGAAATTATGGGAGGACGTTATAAATATTACGCAGATACGAATACTGTAGATATGGTTTCCTTCAGCAGAGTCAATCAGGCAAATACAACAAAAACAACCACTCAAACAAATACAGTCCAGACAAATTCCGGTCAGCAAAGTGGCGGTGTATCTGCACCAAATCCTATGGGCCATAGTAACGGTGATATTGTCAATCCATTTAATACAAGCAAGATTCTCCATGATGCACAGAATACAGTGAATTTGTATCAGGATCAAAATACTCAGAAATAGTGTATATGATAATCGTGAATGGTGAAGGGTGAGTAGTATCCTGTTCTTTTCACTTTTCACTATAATTAAATTCCAATCAGAATATTTTTATAGAAAATCAAAATATTTTTGCATAAATATCTTTTCTTTTCTCACAATCTGTGATATATTTTCAACGTACGTACTCCTTAAAAAAATAACACTGGAGAAAATTTATATATGGAAGAAATATATTCCTGCCTGGATCGCTTACAGAGAGCACTGGAATCTAAGATTAAGATTCCTCTGACAGATCTTATAATTGTAAATCAGCAAGAACTTCTGGATTTACTTGAAGAAGTAAAGAATAATGTGCCTGAAGAATTAGAAGCAAGTATAAAAATAAAAGAAGAAGCCAATAACATTGTGGAACAGGCGAAAAAACAGGCTGAAGATATTAAGAAAAAATTTAATCAACTTAAAATGGAAAAAATCAAATCAAGCATAGAAGTTCAGGAAAGTTCTCGAAAAGCTATACAAAGGCTGAATCAGGCAAGGAAAAATGAAAATATTGAAATCAAAGAAATTCAGGATTATGGCCAGAAAATATTTGATAGTATAGAAGAAAAATTAAAAGAAAATATTATCAATGTAACGAAAGCAAGAGAACTTCTAAAAGAGAAAAAACAATCAAGCACTATAAATCATAATGAAGATGAAGAAGAAAAAGATCTTCTATAAATAATCAGCGGGTATGATAGCTTCCGATAGTGATTTCCGTTATAATAACTGTGCCTTTAAGACCTTTAACAGTAAGATTGTATTCAGGAAAATAGAATTTACTTGCATATCCAAGCGATTGTTTTACACTGTTACCATACAGTTTCTTTGCAACAGATAAATTATCTCCAACTGCCAGTCCTTTACTGGTTTTGCTTTTACATGGAGAAAAAATACTCACCGAAGAAACCCTGCTGTCTTTTAATATGACAAGAATACCACGCTGCCTGTAATCCATAAAGTCATAAACAATACCTGTTCCCGGAGCTACAATCAAGGTTTCACTCTGAGGTTCTCCCAGACAATTAATCACATCGGATTTCAGCAGTCCCAGTCTGATACCTGCAAGTTCTTTTTCTGATTTTATTGTCCCGGCATAGGCTGCAGACATAAGAAATACTATTACCATCAGTGATTTTTTTATCATAAAGTACCTCATAAAATATAAGGGATGCATCTGCATCCCTTATAAGTTTAAGAAAACCGGATTTTATCTAAAATTGAAAACTACTGTTATCAAATTTAAATACATTTATATTCAAAGACAGACGGGGCTGTTCTTCATCGTCTGTTTCTGTCAGTCTCTGCTCATCCATAAGTTCTTTGAGCTGTGTAACGTCTTTTTTGCTCATAATTCCATCATTTTGAAGGCCTCTTTCGGAACTGAATACACCTCTCATCCTGTCAGACATACCTTCAGAGAAAGAAGGGTCCTGAGCCGCCAGTTTTTCAAGTCTCTCAGATATTGTATTCTGATAATCTTCCAGTCTGCTGTAAGATTGCTTGAGTTCAGGGGAAATAGCAGAACCATTCGGGAAATCATGTTCCTCATAGAGTCTGGCAAAATTCTGGCTCTGCTCTTTTATTACATTCTGAATATTGCTGTTAGGCGGGAAGCCTGCTGCCTGGATTTTCATAAGCTCCTGGGTATCTTCCACCAGATGTTTTGCTTCTGACTGCTGAAATTCTTTTACAAGCTCAACCCGTTTTGCATTGGCTTCCGGAGTGAAACCATCTTTCATAGAATCCATGAATTTATCAAAAAATTCTTCTTTCCTTGCCAGAGCAGCTTCTTTCAGTTCTGCTTCTTTCGCCTCTGTTTTCTTCTTTAAACCTGCTTCTCTCTTTTTGACCCAACTGTTATGATTATTAATAACTTCCTCCCTTTTCTTTTCGTAAGAGGAATCCTTTTTATTCAATTTATCGCCAAATTTTGACAGATCCTTTTCATGAGACTCCAGCATAGAATTTAATTTTTCATCATAGCCGGCTTCACCGGGTTTAGAGGCATTTTTGAAAAATTCCAGGTCTTCCTGCTGTTTTGCGAGAAGCTGTTCCCTTGCAGACTTCTGTTCACTTTGTTCTGCTGCCTTTTTCTCTTTTGTTTCAGCATATTTTGCTTCCAGTTTCTCAAGTTTCTTTTCAAGTTCCCTGTCATAATATTCCTGTTTTGCATTTTTTATCGTATCATAAGCATTGAGTTTTGCCTCGGATAACTTCTGTTCTTTTACTTCTTTATAAAACGCTTCAAGTTTTGCTGCATCTTCCTGAAGTTCCGGATCATTCATAAGTAAATTCGACAGGAAAGGATCGTCCTTTGCAGCTTCTGCCAGTTGCTGATTGGGCTGGCCGTAATCAAGTTTTGGCCCCCCCATATCTTTAAAGGAATTTATCATACCATAACCCATACCGACTAATCCAATCATATTACCAAGTGCGAAACCACCTATCATATTAAATCACTGATCTCATGGAGTAAGATCAGTTATCACCTCCTACTTTTAGTAAAACCTAAATCTAATATTAATTATCACAACATAAGGCAAAAAAGTCAAGAGAAAAAATAGAATTAATTTAAAAAAAATATCCCTGAAAAAGCAAAAAATAAAACATAAATATATGCTTTATTTTTTGTAGATATAATTGAGACTGTAAAGAAAATAACTCTGTTATTGTCCTCGCGTTACGCGGCACGATTACAAATATGATATGGTCATTTTTTTACAACCCCTAAAGAGAAACCGATGTTTCTAAAACCGTCTCTTTACATGGCTTAAAAGTCAAATATTTCGTCATAAGAACTTCATTACCCTTACCCACATATTCCAGTTCATCCATAAGATTTCTCACCAGATGTATCCCTCTACCACGAAGGGAAAACATATTAATTTCCTCTGTAGGATTGGGCACATTATTACTGTTAAACCCTTCTCCTTCATCTTTAAAACTTATAACCAGTTTATCTTTGTAAAGAGAATAATTTATAAAAACCTTTCTGTCACTCTGAGATTTATTTCCATGTTCTATGGCATTCATACCTAGTTCAAGGAAAGCAATTTTCAAATCACTTATTTCCTCATCAGTCAGGCTGGTTCGTACAAACAGCTGGGTTATGAATTCATTGAGTTCTCTCAAATAAATATAGGTACTCTCAATAGTAAAATTTATTTTTTCAAGCAAACCATCTTCTTTTAACCTCTTATTCTCCTGAAGATGAAGTTTTATCCGTTCACATAATTCATCATTATCAAAAGGCTTAATGATATATTCATCTGCTCCTGTTCTTATACCATGCAATATATTGGTATCACCTTTCAATGCAGTCAACATAAGTACAGGTATAAGATTATATTTCCTCTGACTCTTAAGTCTTTTACAGACCTCAAAGCCATTTATTCCGGGCATCATAATATCAAGTAAAATTAAATCAACAGGTTTATTATAGACTATTTCAATAGCCTCTTCCCCGTTGGAAGCAAGTAAAACATTATAATTTTCGCATATGAGAAGATTTTCAACAAGGCTTCTCACATAAGGATCATCATCAACAACCAGTATGTTATAAGACATATCAACTGGTATAAGTAACAAACTTACAACCAGCATTCACCTCTAAACTTGTAAAATTTGGATATATAAAAATTCACTCTAATCTCAAAGATATTCTTTAAAAATCTCTTTTTCTATATTTTAACATATTTTAGACTTATTTTCATAGTTTTCAATAATTTATTATTTCGGCACTCTGCAAGGTGTTGTGACTTATTCAAATAAATTATTTAGATAAACTGCTTTTTTATAATTTTCATCTAAAGCTTTATTTTACGCCATTGAAAATGAAAACCCCTGTATCTTTAAATTATTCTGAATATTTCAATCTTTATTATAAAAATCCTGCAAAAAGTTTAAAAGAGAGATTTAAAAAATTTTCCTTTTTTTCGTTGAAATGGCTAAAACCAGAAGATAAACTCTATTTGCCCCGGAATCCAGTAGAGTTTTTGAACATTCTTTTGCAGTTGCACCTGTAGTAAAGACATCATCAACCAGTAAAATATTCTTGCCTTTCAAAGAATTATGATCTCTGATGCCAAAAGCACCTTTCACATTGTTTTCCCTTGTATCAAAAGGGATAGTAACCTGCTGTTTCGTATCTCTTTTTCTGTAGAGTATATCAGAAGAAGAGATAAACTCCCTTCCATACGATAGAGTTCTGATTAATATTTCTGCCTGATTAAAACCTCTGGAAGCTATCCTATTTTTATGAAGGGGAACAGGAAGAATCAGATCAAACGAAGCAGGAGAGAAAAAATTAAAAAACTTCTGAAACATCAATGTTCCAAGCCTGTCTCCTATTACTATTTTACCTTCATACTTCAGTCTGCAGATAGCTTCTTTAAGAAGATCTTCATAAAACCCGAGAGAACAGGCAAATTTTCTACTATTACATTCAGGGCAAACATCAGGAACTTCAAAAAATTCTTTCATACACTCATAGCAGAAAGGCAAAGGAGATGTATCTATATTCTGAATACACCTTTCACAGATCCACTCTTTTTCCCCGGATTTACAGAGGAGGCAACGGGGAGGATATAATAAGTCTATTAAACCGTCTATAATGTCTTTGAATATCATAATTGTAATTGTAACGCGTAATTCGTGATGCATGTGTTCACCGGTACCGGGCGAACACAGTGGTTCGCCCCTACTATTCACTTTTCACGACTCACGGCACACTACTCACCGTCTTACAAATTTTCTTTTTCATAATATCAATAATAATCCATAATTCTTCAAGTCTGAATAAAAGAATAAGAGGAATAAATACAGCCGCACCTGATAAAAAAGACAGAGCTACGAGAAGGAATTTATGGTACAGTACAGATACATCCAGTAAGTTTTGCAACCACGAAGAAACAATTACTATAACAAAAGCCATAAAAAGAGAGGATATAAATAATTTTATCAGAGAAGATAATAACCTGTTCATTTCCAGACCTCCAAGTTTTTTATACAAATAAACACTTAAAACACAGAAAGCCAGGGTTGTAGCAATAGAAGTAGCAAGTGCTATGCCTCTGAAGCCCAGGTCTGTATAGTGAGAAAAAATATAACAGGATATAAAATTGGCTAAAATGCCGGTCACGGTTGCTATAATAGGAATTTTCGTCTCCTGAAGAGCAAAGGAACAGGAAAATAAAACCTGCACACAGGCAATAAAAGGGAGTCCAAGAGAGTAAAAAAACATAGCGTCAGAAGTACAGGCAGTAGCGGAAGCATCAAAAGCACCTCTCTCAAAAAGGAGTCTTACGATAGGGATACGTAAAATAATAAGTATTGCAGCAGCAGGTAACATACCAAGGAGTATCATTCTGAGACCTAGAGAACATACGGAATTTAACTTTTTAAAATCCTTCCTTGCGGCATGTTCTGACATAAGAGGATAAATAACTATATTCATGGCAAGGGCAAAAAGCTGTACCGGCAAACCTACTATTTTAAATGAATAATTAAGGGCTGCCACACTTCCGGGAGAAAGAGAAGAAGCAAAGTGAAGGGAAATAATCTCATTAATCCTTCCCATAGACGATCCCATAAGAATAAGACACATCATACCAAACATCTGTTTAACATAAGGATTGGATAAATCTATATTAAGGTTCAGATGCGCTGCATAAGGTAAAAATGCAGGAATCTGTATAAGACAGTTAAAAAAAAGAGCAAAAACACAGCCTGCGGCAAGAGCACTTATTCCCCATGTAGGAACCAGCAGGATTACAGAAAGAATTATAACTGTATTTGTAGTAAAACCAAAAAAAGCAGGAGCAGTAAATTCTCTGTAAGAATGAAGGATAGCTGTTAAAAACTTGGCAATAAAAAAAAATACGAGTCCTGTAAATATACACCTCATAATACTCACAGAAAGACTTTTTATAAGAGGAGAAAAACCGGCCCCTATTATGGAAATAAGCAGGGGAGCAAAAATAATACCGGCAATGGAAAAAGTAATACAAAACACGAGACCAACAGTAAAAATGCTGCCGGCCATTCTCCAGGCTTTTTCCGGAGATTCTGAGATTAAAGCCCTGGTAAAAATAGGTATGAAAGAGAGATTAAATGCCACAAGAAGCATTTCAAAGAAATCCATAGGAATTATTCTTGCAGCAAGATAGGCATCTACCTGTGGAGAAATGCCTAAAAGAGCAGCAATAGCCATCTCTCTGCCAAACCCGAGAACAGTACTTAAAGCCAAAGCTATCATGACTATTCCTGCAGCATTAAAGGCTTTTTCTCTGCTGAAAGCAGGTAATTTACTGTGATTCACCGGTGGTATTTTAATAGTCTATGTCAGTCATAACAGGCGTAATGCGTAATGCGTAATGCGTAACGGGCTATATTCCAACGCATCACGCATCACGCTTTACGCATTACGATATAATTAAATATACAAATGTTATGAAAGTAACTATAACTTCTTTCTTTAATAATAGTAAATAGTGAGTGGTGCCCATCCTGTTCACTGCTCACTATTCTGTCCTCCCGTGACGCGTAACGCGTCATACATCACGATCCTGATTTCTTAACATGCAACATTTTATCTGGATATTTGAGGTTCAAACTTCTGAGAATCTCATTCATCACAGGACTCAATTCCGATCTATGTATAAAATCTCTGTCATTGATATTCAGGGTAACTGCATAAACCTGTTCAAAAATACTTCTTATATTGTTCCATGACAAACCGGACTTTATCTCTATATATCTCTGAAGGTAATAGGACATGAAACAGAGAAGCATATGTCCGTTCATACGTGTTTCAGACATTTCATAAAAAGAACTCACAGGAACAAAGGTCTTAACACATTTAAAGGTATCATAAATGCTTCTCAGATTCCTGTAAGATTGAATAATCTCATCAGGTGTCAGCATATTACTTGAGGTTCTGGCAAAATAAAGACCGTCATACTTTTCTTCCAGTTTAATTCTGGCATCATCCAGGATTAACAGACCTCTTTCATCCCTGCAACAGAGTTTGCTCATTATGGGATGGCCTGTAATAATATCAGAAGATTTATCACCCGAATTAATTCCGGACAATAAAAGCTTTATTCTTGAAATCCATTTTTCTCTTATATGTCGATCTGTTCTTGCATCTTCCGGATCAACCCAGAGAACATAACGATGGTCCCTGAAATTCATATCCCTGACACTGAGATTGGCATCTGTCTTCTTAAATTCTCCTTTTACTGACAGCAAATCTTCTTCGAGTAAACGCAATTTACCTGTTATTACGTAATCTATATTCATATCCTTAACGTCTTTTAACTGTTTTTCACTCAATAAAAACGGAGGAATAACAAGGATAAAATCATTCAACTCAAAGTCTTTTACTTTCTCTGATACTTTTTTCACAACAGATAAATCAACAGTGTTTTCCGGAAATATTTCATATGTAACAGGTAACCCTCTGTGATCTGTTGCAATACCTGTTAGAATATGTTTATCCTCAATTTTATAAGAACCGTTACATCCATAGGAAAGAAAATGTTCTTCATCTGTATCCCTTATCTGAAAATCCACTGGAGGACTGTAAAAAAATGCTCTATTACTCTCTTCTTTTATGCTATAAAAATAATCCTCTACCAGTTCTTTATGTTTTTCCAGGAAATCCAGAGCACGATAAAGATGATAAAGAGTAAATTCCATATCAAGATTAAAATAGGTTTTATCTCTCAGCCAGATATAACAGTCCCTGACAGAATCCGGATCCTGCAATCTGTTTAACATCATACCCATTATAGCTTTATGTATAGAATCTTCATATTTGTGCTTCTTTAATTCTGTTTTAAAAAACACATCTAACTTTAATTTTTTCCAGAGATTTTCCAGGATGTACAAAATTCCCCATGTACGACTTTCTCCTATTTTTAAATCAGGAGCATATTCAGATCTTTCTCCCAGATAGGAAAGTAATTTATAGGCTATGTTCCTTATCTCTTTTTCATTCAATTCATGGGCTTTACCAAAATTACATATAACAGTAGTCTCTGGAATCCTCTTTTCAGGACACCACTTGTTATCTACAAGTTCTACATATTTAACAGGAGGCCCTTTTTTTCTTTTAGATACTGTTTCTCTTATATACATAATATACCCTCTCACGTGTTTTCTATGAATTCAAGGAAGTTTTTTATCACTGCCATGTTTTCATAAGAATCTATGTTATTTTTCCTTTGCTTTTTGAATTAACGTTTTAATTGTTTCAGAAAGTTCATTTAAGCTCACAGGCTTTACAAGAAATTTTTTAATACCTGCACTGAGAAGTGCATCGTGGGTAAAGAAATCATTAAAACTTGTAAGCAACAGTACAGGCGTGGAAGGACTGATATTTATAATTTCTTTTCCAAGTTCAATCCCTGTCATACCCGGCATAGATTGATCCGTAATAACAATATCAAAATCCTTATAGCTATCTCTGAATATTTTCAAACCTTCAGTGCTGTTTAACGTAGAAACGACTTTATATCCGAGTCTTTCTATCATTTCTTTCATCATATAGTGTATACTTTCTTCATCCTCAACAAAAAGTATAGTACCACTTCCTTCAGGAATTTCAAATATTTCGTCACCCTTTTTGCCTGTCTTACATTCAACCCGTGGTATAAGTATTTCAAAAGTAGTTCCCACCCATGGTTCACTGTATACGGTGATTACACCTCTGAGATTTTTTACAATGCCATGGACAATCGAAAGCCCCAGCCCGGTTCCTTCACCTTTCTCTTTAGTAGTATAAAAAGGTTCAAAAATCCTTTCCACTATTTCCGGAGTCATACCATGACCCGTATCACTTACAGTTAACTTTACATATGGCCCGGAAGGAAGATCCGTATAAGAGGATACATCATAAGAATCAAGTGTAACGTCTGTAAGACCTATTTCCAGAACTCCGCCGCTTTCACTCATAGCATATATTGAATTTGAACAGAGGTTCATGATTATCTGATTTATCTGAGTCGGATCAGATATAACTATATCTGATTTGGCTTCTAAATTCTTTCTGATTTTGATATTTTCCTGGAGGGTAGGTTTCAATAATTTGAGACTTTCCCTGATAATAGAACTGACTTTTACAGGTCTCACATCTTCCTCTCTGGAGCGGCTGAATGACAAAATCTGCACTATAAGATCTTTAGCTTTATGTGCCGAATTAAGAATCTGTTCCAGATAATATTTTTTAGATGTTATACTCTTTGGCTTATATAAAGCCATTTCTGCATAACCAATGATTATTGCAAGGACATTATTGAAATCATGAGCTATGCCACTGGCAAGTGTTCCGATAGCTTCCATTTTCTGGGCCTGTCTGAGCTGTTTTTCCATTTTTAATTCACCTGTAATATCATACATTACAGCCACATAATTAATAATATTTCCTGCTATGTCTTTTACAGGGGAAATAGTAGTTTTTATATCATAAAAAGTGCCATCTTTCTTTTTATTTAAAATAAGGCCTTTCCATACATTTCCTTCCGATATGGTATTCCACATTTTTTTATAAAATTCCATATCATGTTTATTACTCTTAAAGATCCTGCAATTCTGGCCTAATACTTCATCTCTGGTGTAACCGCTGAGTATTTCAAAAGCTGGATTAATATACTGTATATTGCCTGAAGTATCTGTTATGACAATACTTTCCACAGATTGTTCTATAGCAGTGGAAAGACGGAGCCGATCTTCTTCAGCTGTCCTTTTTTCAGTAATATCAAGCCATGAGCCTACTATGTCAAGAGGATTTCCCTCACTGTCTACAACCACCCTTCGTTCATCGTAAATCCATCGATAAGTTCCGTTTTTACATAAAAAACGATATTCTATTGTACAGAAAGTCTGATCTTTCATATGGGATAGTTCAGATAAAACTCCCGATAAATCAGATACATGAATATGATTATGCCAGAAATCTTTTTCATTTACAAACTCTTCGGGTGTATAACCTAACAGAGTTGTAATATTATTGCTTATATAGGTAAATTTATTACAGTCAGAAGGATTGCAGCTATAAATTACAGCAGGACATGTAGAAAGAAGATATTGAAGTCTTTCCTTTGTGACCTGTTCTGCTATAGTGTTATAATGCTGAGTCAGGGTATCTATTTTTGAAAGTCTTGTCTTTACAGTAGCAATAATTTCCTGGGCAGTAAAAGGTTTGGTTATATAATCATCTGCCCCGAGGCTCATACCCTGACGGACATCTTCCCTTTCCGATTTAACTGTTGTAAAAATAAAGGGTATTGTTGCAGTTTCATCATGTTCCCGCAGTTTATTCAGAACCTGGTAACCATCAATTTCAGGCATCATAATATCACAGATAATTAAATCCGGCATATATTTTTTTGCGACTTCAAGCCCTTTCAAACCATCATCTGCTCCTATTACATCAAATCCTTCGGAAGACAGAATCGAAACTATCTGTTCACGAAAAGATTTCATATCATCAATAACAAGAATTTTCTTCATAACACATATTCCTCCATATTATCGTCACTTACATATCAGCCATAGGTTCAAAGATTTTTCTAAAACTTCAGTTCCTTTAATCTCTCTTTAAATGTTTCAAATGCTATGTAAAGTTCTTTTTCAAGGCCTTTTAACATTTCCTTATTATCAGAAAAACTCAGACTTTCTATTTTTTCTGCTATATTTTTCAACATACCGGCACTCAAGTTTGATGATACCCCTTTTATAGAATGGGCATGAAATTTTATTTTTTTACCTTCACCTTTTTCTATAGCAGCAGTTAAATTCATTATTTCAGAGGTTATATCATCCAATGACAGAGAAAGAGTCTTTTTGAAAAGCTGCAGATTTCCATCGAGTCGTTCTAAAAAAGCTTTACTGTCAAAGATTATATTCTCAACAGGAGGCGAAAATTCCTCCTTGGTCGGGGAAGGTATTTTTTTTAATACTCTTTCAATAACCTGAAAGATGACTCTACCATCAATAGGTTTTGTAATATAATCATCCATTCCTACAGCAAAACATTCCATACGGTGTTCCTTCATTGCATGAGCAGTCATTGCAATAACAGGAATATGTCCTCCTTCTTTTTCCTCTTTTAATCTTATATGCCTGGTTGCTGTGAAACCATCCATTTCAGGCATCTGAAGATCCATAAGTATAAGGTTATAATTATATTTATCCAGAGCCTCAAGAACTTCCCTGCCATTGGAAACAGAATCTACATAATAACCATATTTTTGTAATATATTTATTGCCAGATATCTGCTTGTATTATTATCTTCTGCAAGAAGTATACGTATTTTACTTCTTTTTTTCTTTCGTGCTTCATCTTCAAGTTCTACAGGCTCTTTGCTGATCTCTGTAGATGTAACTATAATACTGTCTTTCGGGAGCTTTTTCAAAGGGACTGTAAACCAGAAAGTAGAACCTTCCCCTTCTTTGCTTTCAAAACCTATTTTACCACCCATCATCTCACAGAGGTTCTTTGAAATAGCAAGACCAAGGCCAGTACCGCCATATTTGCGTGTTATAGAAGAATCCACCTGAGAAAAAGATTTGAAAAGACTTTCTCTTCTATCTTTCAATATACCTATACCTGTATCTGTAACGGAAAATCTTAATGTAGAATCAGTATTATTATCTTCATCCATGGCAACATGAAGAGAAATCTTTCCTTTGCCGGTAAATTTAATTGCATTACTTACAAGATTATACAGAATTTGCCTGAGTCTCAGTTCATCACCGGAGAATAAAAATGGTATATTCTCCTCTATAAAACAGGTAAAAAGAAGATCTTTTTCAAAAGCTTTTAAAGAAAAAATATCTTCTACCTGCTTCATTATTACCCTGAGATCAAAATCCACTGCCCGAAGAGCCAGTTTACCTGCTTCAATCTTTGAAAAATCTAGAATATCATTTATTACATAGAGCAAAGAACTGGCAGAACTTTTAGCTATTTCAATAAATTTCTCCTGTTTCGGGGTTATTTCAGTATCTGAAAGTAACTCAAGCATGCCCATTACACCATTAAGAGGAGTTCTGATTTCATGACTTATATTTGCCAGGAATTCACTTTTTGCCCTGTTTGCTATTTCCGCTTTTTCTTTTGCAGATCTTAATTCTTCTTCTGCATGTTTACGGTGAAGTGCAACAGAGGCCTGATTGATAAAGGTTTCAATAATATCCTGACATTTCAAATTCCTGCCTTTTTCTGTAACTATCGATACATTGCCAAAAAGTTCACCTTTTCTGGTAAAACCAATGGTATATATGTTTCCAATATTAAAATTATGTTCAATTTTTTTAGATACTTCAAGAGGAATCAATTTAAAAGAAAATTCATAAAGGCCTCCCTTTATTTTAAGGAGTTTCCCGCTGACAAGCTGATTTTTGGCCTCTTCATCTACAGGGAAGGTCATACCGTTAAGTGGTCTGTCAATAAGTTTTTCTACCATATTTATTTTTTCTCTGTCACCGTCTGTAGCCCTGAGAATTAATTTTTTTGATATGATATCATAAGAATTGACATTTACAAAGGGTTCACCTGTCAGTTCTTTAAGACTCATGGCTATAAAAGAATAAATATCACCTTCCGACGGAAATTCCACAAAATTGGTAGATGTTCTGAAAAGAAATTCCAGATTCTGAGTATATAATCTTTTCTGTCTTTCTGCTTTTCTCCTCTCCAGAATATTTATAAAAATACCTGCCACCACTTTAAGTAAATTAATATCTTCATCTTTCCATATTTTTTCTTCTTTTTTAGAATCAAAACCCAGGAATCCGATTAATCTGTTAGTAACAATAAGAGGTATGGAAAGAAGAGATTTTATACCGATATTTTCCCATATTTCTTTTTCGGCATATGCCTCGGGAGGAAGTTCAGAAAGCCGGGTAAACTTAATTATCTCACCTTCACGAAATTTATTAATAGCCCATGGAATCTCTGTCAGAGGTAAGCCTTTAAGATAGTCAGCCACAATTTTACTATTATTCCAATTTCCTATATATATGGCTTTAATTACGGAAAGGTCATGGGAAAAAAGTCCTATATAAGATGTATCAATATTCAAAAATTTTATAATTTCCTCTAAAGAACGTTTTATCTCTTCGTCGACTTCATTAAAATCAAGATTGATGAAATGACCTGATAACCTGGTGACAAATTCCTCAATTTTATGACGTTTTTGAATTGCCACTTCATGTTCTTTTCTTTCACTTATATCTCTTGTTATACCTGTTATACAGGAAGGCAAACCGTTTTTATCCTTTACAATTACAGCCATAACCTCTGTCCAGACAGTAGAGCCGTCTTTACGTATCTGTTCCACTTCCATAATACGTCCGCCTGAGCTTCCGGGACACACATATTCTTTTTCCATTTCTTCGTGGAATGTTTTTTTCACCAGTTCAAGAGACTCGGGCATCACTGTATGCAAAGGAGCAATAGCAATTGTTTCTTCCGGCGTATAACCGAGCAGTCTTTTAACAGAAGAACTCAGATAAGTAAATTTCATATTCAGATCGCATGTCCATATAACATCTATTATATGTTCATCCAGTAATCTGTAACGATGTTCAATCTTTTTTAATTCCCTGTCAATTCTCTGCCTTTCCAGTAAATTGACAAATACCTCTCCTGTCATTTTCAGAAGATCAATATCTTCTTCATTCCATTTTTTTTCACTCTTTTCAGCATTAAAGCCAAGAGAGCCAACAAATCTGCTATTTAAATAAAGAGGGATACTCAGTCTGGATTTAACACCGTAATGAATGAAGAATTCTTTTTCGGCAGATGCTTCAGAAGGTAACTCTTCCAGAGATGAAATACTAACAGGTTCAAAATTTACAAATCTATCCAGAGCCCAGGAAAAAGATTTCATTACAGTGCCAAGGATCTCTCCCGTTCTGTCAGGAAGACCATCTATATGCCATTCATATAAACGTTCAATCTTTGTTCCATCAGGAGAAACAAGATAAAGATAGGCTCTATCGGCTCCAGCAAAACTACAGAGTTTTTCAAGGGCACCATAAATTTCTCTGCCAATGTTTTCTATATCAATATTGATGAACCTCGTTGAAAGATTCGAAACAAATTCCTCTATACTGAGCCGGTGACGGATAGCATTTTCCATTTCTTTTCTTCGAGTAATATCAGTAACTGCTCCTGCCAGTCTGATTGCTTTCCCGTTCTTATCTCTCTCTACTACTTTTCCTTTATCTATAATCCATTTTACATGCCCTGAATCTGTTATAATTCTATATTCAATCTCTTTAAAATTCTCTGTTCCTGTGATGAAATCGTCTGTATATTTCAGCACAAATTCCAGATCGTCAGGATGGAGTCTTTCCTTCCATATATTAAAATTTATCTCCTCCTGTAAATCATTTAACCCCAGAAGGTCTGAATAACGTGAATTTGCTTTAACATTATCCTTAAGAATATCCCATTCCCAGAAACCGTCACTGGTGCATTCAAGAACATTTTTTAACTCTTCACTCTTTCTTTCTATTTCCCATGTATAATTTTTAATCTCCTGATTTTTGTTCCAGTTGTTAAGAAGTGAAAAGACAAGACAGTAAATTTCTTTCTGTTCGAAAGGTTTTTTTATGTAGTAAATATCATTTTTGATCTCTTCTTTTATAAAGTCAAGAGATAAATCTTCTGAATAGGCGGTAACAATAATAATTATTATATCTTTATCAATTTCTCTTAAAGCCATGGCAGTTTCCATTCCGTCAAGAATATTCATCCTCATGTCCAGTATACAGAGAGGTATTCTCTTCCCGGATTTATATTCACCGTGAAAATATTCCAGAAGGTATATGCCATCGTCAAAGGTTTTGATGGAAAAATTTTCACCGGTAAATATTTGTCTGTATATACTTAAAATATGTTCATCATCATCTGCTATAAGAATATTACTGTTATCCATTCTATTATACCTTTATTATTTCTCATACTCTATGACGGATATTCCGGAAGGGGGTGACAGAAAATCACGACTACCATTAATTGACGTCAATAAATATTTACAAGGAATTTTAACGTTTAAAACGAATTTAGTCAATAGAAATTTATCGGGTGAATGGTAAAGGGTGAAGAGTGAAGGGAAATAGATTTTATAGTTAGTTTCATAACTATCCATAAATAATGACCTCGTAATGCGTAAAGCGTAATGCGTGATGCGCAGGGATTAAACCCGTCACGCGTCACGCGTTACGCGTCACGACGACTTAAATTCTAATAAGTTATGAAATAC
>JAKPQU010000493.1 GCA_029555925.1 Bacillota bacterium | reverse complement strand
ATGTCTAAAGCTAAATAGTATAATATAAAATTGCCTGTTATTTTTAAACGTAATTTATTTGCAATAATAACAAAAAACCTGTATAATATAACATACATTACTCGCCACCAGTGAACATTCAGCCTCGCGTCACGCACCACGCGTCACGCGTTACGATTATTAATAGAATGAGGAGTTTGTTATGAAAGACATGTCCTATGAAAATCCTGAGGTTTATAGTCATTATACTACGGGTTGCAGTCTTATGGAGAAAGGTGATTATAAGGGAGCAATTGATGAATTTAAAACAGTATTATCTATTGATCCAGGTCATGGGCTTTCTTTTCTTATGCTGGGTAATATCTATTTTGAAGATCAGGATTTTTCTGCTGCAGAAAATTATTATCTCAAGTCTATTGAAGTCAATCCCGGCGATGTTACGGCTATTATAAATTTAGGCAATTTATATTTTAACCAGGGAAAGATTGAGGAAGCTATTGAAAAATATCTTGATGCTATAGATATAGAACCCAATGATGGTGCGACTCATAACAGTCTTGCCAGGGCATTTGTCAGAATAGAAAATATAGAAGGCGCAATAGAGGAGTATCAGAAAACAATAGAACTGGATCCTTTTCTGGTAGATGCTTATTACAGTCTTGCCAATATTTTTGTAGATCAGGGCATGATTGAATTTGCAGTAGATAATTATCAAAAAGCTATTGAACTTTCTCCTGGTGATCCTTTTATCATCAATAGCCTGGGAAATTTATATCTGTCCCAGGGAAGCCTTGATGAAGCATGGAAGTGTTATTGTAAAGCCATTGAATTAGATCCTTCTTTCCCGAACGGTCATTATAATCTCGGTGTAGTGTATTTTCAGCAGGGTATTATTGATAATGCCATAGAGGAATTTAACAGGGCACTGGAAATAAACCCTGATGATTATGCTGTAAGGAATAATCTTGGTTATGCTTATTATAAGACAGGCGATTATGATAAAGCTTTAAATGAATATCTGAAAGCTATTGAGGTGGCTCCCGATTTTGTTGAAGCTCATAATAATCTTGGCCATCTTTACGGAGCCATGGGAAAATGGGAGCTTGCTGTCACAGAGGCGAATAAAGCTCTTGAATTGAACCCTTATGTTGTTTCTGCTTATAGAAATCTGGGGCTTGCTTATATGACTTTCGGATTATTTGAACAGGCTATAGAAGAATTTAATAAAGCTATTGAGATAGATCCTGAATATGCCAAAGTCAGATTTCACCTCGGTGAAGTATATATTAAACTCGGACAGTTGGAAGATGCTGCTTATAATTTTGAAACCTATTTAAACCTTGAACCAGAAGGAGAATTTTTGGAAGAGGCAAATAAGTACTTAGAGGAAATTAAAAATGGGTAGCATGTCAGCTGAATTGCTGAATTAAACAGGAATATTTTTAATGTTGAAAGTAAATTTTATAAAGGATGATCTTTTAAAGGTAGAGGATTTATTACATAATATTATTTTATCTGGAGTTAAAGAGATACCTCAGATTTATAATCATACATTGAGAGCAGGAGGTAAAAGAATACGTCCTGCTCTTGTTATATTATCTAAAAAAGTATTTTCCGGCAATCATGATATACATGTTATTAAATTATCTATGGCGGCGGAAATTATTCATTTAGCCTCTTTAATCCATGATGATGTTATAGATGATAATAACCTCAGAAGAGGAGTTTTAACTGCCAATTATAAGTGGGGTAATAAGATTTCCGTATTTGCTGCAGATTATATCCTTTTAAAAGGATTAAGATTTCTCCTGGATGACTTCAGACCTGATATAGTAATTCCTCTTTTCTATGCTATTTCTCTCATGTGTGAGGGAGAGCTCCTGCAGATGAAATATGGTTATTCTCTTGATTTGAATGAAACAGATTATATGAAAATAATCGGTTGTAAAACAGCCTCTCTTATGTCAGCCTGCTGTGAAGCAGGAGCCAGGGTGGCCCGGGCAGATGAACACGCCATTTCCGTGATGGCTTCTTACGGACGTTTTCTTGGCATAGCATTTCAGATAGTGGATGATATTATGGATTTGACTCTTACCTCTAAAGAAACAGGGAAGAGCGCAGGTAATGATCTGAGAGAAGGAAAAATGACATTACCTGTAATAAGAGCTTTTACTCTGGCAGACAGTAAAGATAAAAGCCTTTTTCATAGTTTAACAACCCTGTACAGACAAAATGCCTGTGATTTGAAAGAAATAATTTCTTTAATAAATAAATATGGCGGTATAGAATATTCCAGAGAAAAAGCTGTTGAATTCGGTAATTTAGCTGTTAAAGAATTAAATAGTATTGCAGATTCTGAGGCTAAAAATAGCCTGATTGACCTTGGAAATTATGTGATTTCAAGAGTATGTTGATGGAGGATTCTTATGAAAACTTTGATCGGTCTTAGAAGAGAAGATAAGAATATATGGGAAAAAAGAATTGCTCTCACGCCTGACCAGCTCAGAGAGCTTTCTGTAGATGGTTCTATCGGTTGTATTGTCCAGCCGTCAGCTATAAGAGCTTTCAGTGACAGTGAATTTGAACAGGCAGGTATAACGGTACAGGAAGATCTTTCTCCTTGTAAGGTAATTATTGCCATAAAAGAAATTCCTCTGAATTTTTTTGAGCGTAATAAAACCTATTTATTCTTTTCCCATACGGTAAAAGGTCAGAGTTATAACATGCCTATGCTTAAAAAAATTATGGATATGTCCTGTCAGCTAATAGATTATGAAAAGGTTACAGATGAAAATTCCAGACGTATG
This sequence comes from Bacillota bacterium, assembly GCA_029555925.1. Next base: position 35,111 of record JAKPQU010000493.1, on the reverse strand, counting down.
CTGTTTTTCGGCAAAGAGGCAGGCTATGCAGGTATGTTTGAAAGTCTTTATGCTCTGGGTAAAAGATTAGCTGTTAAAAATATTAAAAATCCTTTTTCTGAATTGAAACAGTGTTATGAATATGGAAATCTTGCAAAACTTAAATCTGCAGTAAATGATATTGCTCTTAAGATTAAGAGACAAGGACTTCCTGAAGCAATCTGCCCTCTTACCTGTGGTTTTGCAGGTTACGGAAATGTTTCCCGCGGAGCACAGGAGATATTTGACCTGCTGCCTTTCATAGAGATAGGTCCCGGAGAATTACTTTCGAAAAAACTTGATTCTAAAGATCATCTGTATAAAATTGTATTTAAAGAAGAACATATGGTAAAATCGAAAACCGGAACATTCGAACTTTCAGATTATTATAATTATCCTGAAAAATATGAGTCTATCTTTGAAAATTATATACCACTTCTTACTATGTTGATAAACTGTATATACTGGGATAAGAAATATCCTAGGCTTGTTACAAAACATTATCTTAAAACTCATGGTGAACATAAATTGCTGGTTATTGGCGATATTAGCTGTGATATAAACGGTGCGATTGAATGTACTGTTAAAAGTACAGATGCCGATAAGTCTATCTATATGTATGATCCTGTGACTGAGAATATTTCAGACGGTATAGAAGGGAAAGGGATTGCAGTTATGGCAATAGATAATCTGCCGGGTACCCTTCCTCTGGAAGCATCCAGGGATTTCGGAGAAAAACTTAAGAAGTTTATTCCGGAGATTGCCGGAGCAGACTATTCAGTGGATTTTGAACATTGTAATCTTTCCCCTCCCATTAAGAATGCCATGATTGTTTATCAGGGGAAACTTACGCCGAAATATAAATATCTTGAAAAATTTTTATAGGGTGAAGAGTGAAGAGTGAAGGGTGAGTCGTAGGGGCGACCCCATGGGGGCGCCCGGTGCCGGTAAAACACGCATCACGAACCACCAGTCACGCATTACACATCACGAACCACCCGTCACGCGTTACGCGTTACGAACCACCCGTCACGCGTTACGCGTTACGCGTCACGATTATAAATTAAGGAGGTAATTAAAAAAATGAAAAAAGTATTGGTTCTGGGAGCAGGTCTTGTATCTAGGCCACTGGTAAAATATCTTCTAGATCATGGTTTTAAGCTTCTCGTTGCAAGCCGTACAGTCAGTAAAGCTGAAGCTTTGATAGAAGGTCATCCGAACGGAGTAGCTCTGGCCTTTGATATTACCAGTGACCAGGCAAAATTAGACGATCTTGTTTCACAGGTTGACCTTGCTATAAGTCTCTTACCCTATACCTATCATGTTCAGGTAGCAGAAGCATGTTTGAAATTTAAAAAACATATGGTTACGACATCTTATGTAAGTGATAAGATGAGTCAATTAAATGACAGGGCTAAAGAAGCAAATGTAATGCTGTTAAATGAACTTGGTGTCGACCCGGGTATAGATCATATGTCTGCCATGAAGGTTATTCATCATGTGGAGAAAAAAGGCGGAAAAATTACCAGTTTTCGCTCCTATTGCGGTGGCCTTCCTGCACCTGACGCAAACAATAAACCTTTCGGATATAAATTTTCCTGGAGTCCCAGAGGGGTATTGATGGCAGGAAAGAATTCGGCACAATATTTAGAAGATGGAAAAGAAGTTTTTATTCCCGGTGAAGACCTGTTTGATCATTATAAGACCTTTAACATAGAAGGTGTTGGAGAATTAGAAGGATATCCCAATAGAAATTCCCTTCCTTATATAGAGAAATATGGTCTGAAATATACTAAAACTATGTTCCGTGGAACCTTCAGATATCCCGGCTGGTGCAAAACTCTTAAGAAAATTGCCGATATGGGATTTTTAAGTGATGAGAAAATGGAAATATCTTCAGGTCTCACATTTAAAGATTTTACTGCCAGACTTGTACAGGTATCTAAAGATAATTTGAAAGGTAATCTGGCAGGTAAACTCGGTATAGAAGAAGATTGTCAGGCTATAAAAAATCTGGAATGGCTCGGCCTTTTCAGCGATGACTCACTTCCTCCGGGACAGAATACACCTCTTGATATACTTGTAGCAAAAATGCTTGAAAAACTCTCCTATGAAGACGGAGAAAAAGATATGCTTGTCCTATATCATGAATTTATGGCAGAATATCCGGATCATAAGGAAAAAATTACATCAACCCTTATAGATTTCGGTATACCTTTTGGAGATTCTTCTATGTCCAGAACTGTAGGACTTCCTGCCGCTATTGCTACAAGGTTCGTACTGGAAGGTAAATTTAATTTTAATGGTGTCCTTATACCTGTAATTCCTGAGATTTATGAGCCGGTGCTTAAAGAACTTGAGACTCTTGGTATAGCATGTAAAGAACAGTATTTTAGTGAGTCGTGAGTAGAACATGATAATTTTACTCTGAAGTGATGACAGCGGTAAATATGGGTTATGGGGGGGCTGGGTTAGAATATTAAAAACCCGACACCTAAAATAATTAAGGGGCAGAACATTTTTGTTCTGCCCCTGCCTGTTTTCCTCTGATTATTCCAGAGTTGCTTTTGTCAGAGGTATTTCATCCAGGAATATAAATTGATCTGAATCAGTTGTATGCTTTTCTGTCATCATTCTTATCATTGGCTGTGTGCCACCATTGAGGGCACTGCCGAGTAAAGTCGATGGCAGATACTGATATGGTGCTACAGCTGCCTGAGGATTTGGTTTACCACTCTCCATAATGAAAATGAATGGTTGGCTTGTATCATTATCCGGATTTGGTTCCAGGGTTATATAGGCTCTGTAGTTTCCGTTTGCAAGATTTAATGCACTGGATACAAAACCACCGGGGTTCTGTCCTGCCTGTGAGAATTCCAGTCCCGGATACTTGGGATATTTTTTGTTCCCTGCAGGATTCATTGTTGAATAAGTCAGAGGATTGAGTGCATCTGCAGCCTTAGGATCTGAGAATTTTCCAAGGGAATAGAAGGTTCCCGTAGCAATATCTCTTACCCATGCCTCATATTTCAGAGTTCTGGTGCCAAGAGCCGGAATATATAAACCCTGGCTATCCTGTGCGCCATTTTTAAACCATATACCTGTTCCCTGTGTACCTGTTACATTTTCAAGTGTAACCAGGCTTGGAACATTATCACTGACGAAATCCTGGGTAGGTATGCTTATATTCTCTGGTGTGGCTGCATATAATGACAGAGGACATACTCTGTTAGAGAAAATTCCATACATGGCAACTCCGCCAACAGTGGGATCTGAGAAATCTTCCCCTGCCGGTTCTATAGAAAGAAACACACCATAGGATTTGCTTAAATCAACATTTACTGTCTGCCCGTATACAGGGAATGCTGTCTGATCTGTTGTGCCGAAAAGTATTGTTCTGGAAGGATCCATTACTTTCCCGTTCGGTGTTACGATAAATTTCCCGAGAGATACATATGTATCATTTATCGGTATGGGATAGACATTATTAGTATGATCTTTTATATCATCGTTGCCAGGGAGCCAGGCCCATAATTCATAGGTACCGTTGTTGACTCCCAGATCAGGTAGCTGTATATTGCTGAGTCTTATTTTAATTCCAGTCTGGTCAAGTTGACTGGGAGTATTACTGTAAGGCCAGTCCGAATTTGAACCGCCTGTGCCGGAACCGCATCCGGCTAATAGATTTAAACATAACATAAGTGCAATAAACATAGATAAAACCAGATATAGTTTATTTTTTTTCATAATAAAAGCTACGGATAAAATAATCTTTTATGAGATTATTCCGTAAAACCTCCTCCTTTTTGCTCTAGTTTAAGAGATATTCCAAGATTAAATAATAACCTTATATAATAGCTAAACGTTCACCTCCTCGGCATTTATTTAATTAAAAACTTTAAATAATTCCTCTTAACAACAACCTGGCTACTCAAATTGGTTTAAATTTTATCATTACATTCTTCCTTTATACTGGAAATTCCTGCTAAAAGAGAAAAGTATTTCTATAAAAATTTATGGCATGGTTTCGTAAAGATGATAATTAAAAAAATAAAAAAAATCTCAGTTTCTTCTGGAAAGAAACTGAGATCATATAGTCTTAATCTGAAAAAAAATTTACTCAGCTCGAGAAGCTGAGATTAATCAGGTCAAGACCAAATAAGAGAGAAAGGGAGGTTATTTAAAAAAGTCAAAACATAGTTAAACTAGTAATTCTAAACGTATTACACTCTAACTAAGTCTCATACTCTTACCTTGGTCTTATTATAAACTTTAAGGTGTTCATTATCTGTAAGAAAAATTACAAATAAGAAATTTTTTATTTAAATTAAAATTTTTAAAAAAGGAGGTTTACTTTTGTGTAGAGAATAATTATAACTGTATACAGATTACAGTTGATTTTATATGTATTTAATAGTCGTGATGCGTGATGGAAAGGAATATAACTCATTGTGCGTTACGTGTCACGATTTATAATTTAAAACCCGTAATCCGGCATCTGATTTTAACGTTATGTCTTTTTCCACATGTGACATGCCAACAATTAAACATTTTGAAAGGAGTATTAAATAATGAAAGTATTGGAGAATCTATTTTACACAAAAGATCATGAATGGGCCAGGGTAGAAGGTACTGTAGTAACTGCAGGTATTACTGATTATGCACAGGATCAGTTAGGGGATATAGTCTATGTAGAATTACCTCAGGAGGGTTCCGAGATAAGCCAGTTTTCTTCCTGCGGTGCTATTGATTCCGTAAAGGCAAGCTCGGAGATTTTTGCTCCTGTGAGCGGAAAAGTAATAGAAGTCAATAGTGCCGTAATCGATAATCCTTCTCTTCTCAATTCATCACCCTATGAAGAGGGATGGCTCATAAAAATTGAAATTTCTTCGGAAAATGAACTTTCCGGGTTACTGAAAGCGGCAGAATATGAAGAGATAATAAAGGGAGTTTAGATTATGTATATTCCTCATACAAAAGAAGAAATAAAAGAAATGTTGCAGGTTATCGGTGTTTCTTCTATAGAAGAATTGTTCTGTGATATACCTGAAGAGGTAAAGATTAAAGGAGAACCTGACCTTCCGTCTGCTCTTACCGAGATAGAGCTCCTTGATTATTTTACAGAACTTTCAAAAAAGAATACAGTTGCCGATAGTTCTTTTCTCGGAGCAGGAGCTTATAATCATTTCATCCCGGCTGCAGTTTCTCACCTTGTTTCCAGGTCGGAATTTTATACTGCCTATACACCATATCAGGCGGAGATAAGTCAGGGAATATTACAGGCTATATTCGAATATCAGACATTAATATGTGAGCTTACTGGCATGGATGTTTCCAATGCTTCCCATTATAACGGAGCTACTGCTGTGGCAGAAGCTGCTCTTATGGCAACAGCCCATACAGGCAGAAAGAAAGTTCTTGTTTCATCTGCTCTCCATCCTGATTACAGGCAGGTTTTAAATACTTATTTTTCTGCCAGAGAAGAAGAAGTTGAGGAAATTCCTATTTCAGACGGACTTACCTGCAATGTTGAAATCAATGACAATATTGCTGCTGTTATAATACAATCTCCTAATTTTTTCGGATGCCTTGAAGATGTATCTTTCTGGGTAGAACAGGCTCATAAATCTAAGAGTCTTTCCATACTTGCAATCACAGAGCCTTTTTCTCTTGGCATACTTGCTTCTCCCGGAACTATGGGAGTGGATATTGTTGCAGGAGAAGGACAATCTTTCGGCAATCCGGTAGCTTTCGGAGGACCTCATCTGGGATTTCTGGCATGCAAAAATGCACTCATGAGAAAAATGGCAGGACGTCTTGTTGGACTTACTCACGATCATAACGGTAAAAGAGGATTTGTTCTTACTCTTCAGACAAGGGAACAGCATATAAGAAGAGAAAGAGCTACATCCAATATCTGTTCCAATCAAGCCCTGTGCGCTCTTGCTGCTACAATATATCTGTCATATATTGGTAAGGAAGGATTCAGAGATATGTCTTATCAATCTTTTCAGAAAGCTCTTTATGGAAGAAAGAAAATCTCAGAATTGAATGGTTATGAAGTAATGTTTGCTGGCTCTTTTTTTAATGAATTTCTTATAAAATGTCCTGACAGTCCGGTAAAAATAAATGAATTTTTACAGAGAAACGGGATAACAGGAGGATATGAAGTGGAGAGACATTATCCTGATTTGAAGAACTGTATGCTTTTATGTTTTACGGAAAGAAACAGCCGTTCTTCCATAGATAAACTTGTCAATCTTTTAGGGGAGGCAGTGAAATAAGATGTTAATTTTTGAAAAAAGTGTTGTCGGCAGGAAATCTTTCAGACTTCCTGCTCTTGATGTACCTGAAGAATTACTGTCAGAACATATACCGGAACATTATCTTGCAAAATCACCTCCGTCTCTTCCGGAGGTTTCGGAAGTCGATCTTGTAAGACATTATACCGGTCTTTCCAGAAAAAGTTTCGGTGTAGATCTTGGCTTTTATCCTCTGGGCTCATGCACCATGAAATATAATCCGAAAATCAATGAAGATATATCCCGGTTAGACGGGTTTTCTCATATACATCCCTTCCAGTCTGAAGACACTGTCCAGGGAGCAATGGAGGTTATTTATGAACTGGATAAATGTCTCTGCGCACTGACAGGTATGAACAGATTTACCCTTCAGCCTGCTGCAGGAGCCCACGGTGAGTTTACAGGCCTTCTTATTGCAAAAGCTTATTTTAATAGTAAAGGTCAGAAACGTTCTGTAGTAATAATTCCGGATTCCTCTCATGGAACAAATCCTGCAAGTGCAGCAATGTGTGGTTTCAAAACGGTTCAGATTAAATCTGATAGCCGTGGCTGTATAGATATGGCAAAACTTAAAGAAGTTTTAAATGAAGAAACTGCTGTCCTTATGCTTACAAATCCCAATACTCTCGGACTTTTTGAAGAAGATATACTGAAGATAACAGAAATGGTTCATAATGCAGGAGCTTTGCTTTATTATGACGGAGCCAATTTAAATGCCATACTCGGCATATGCAGACCTGCAGATCTTGGTTTTGATATAGTTCATTTGAATTTACATAAAACCTTTTCCACTCCCCATGGCGGAGGTGGCCCCGGAGCAGGGCCTGTAGGAGTGACGGAAAAACTTGTTCCTTATCTCCCTGTACCTTTAGTTGATATGAAAGATGGTCATTATTATTTTAATTACGACGTACCTCAATCTATAGGTAAGGTCGGGACTTTTTACGGGAATTTTTCGATTCTTCTCAGAGCTTATGCCTATATTCTGACTTATGGTAAAGAACATATCCGTAGTGTCGGTGAAATGGCTGTACTGAATGCCAATTATCTCATGAAAAAACTCTGTGAAGATTATTATTTACCATATAAAAGGACATGTAAACATGAATTTGTGCTTTCTGCCAGTGAACAGAAAAAACATGGCGTTCATGCCCTTGATATTGCAAAAAAACTTCTTGACCATGGCTTTCACGCTCCTACTATTTATTTTCCTCTTATAGTGGAAGAAGCTATAATGATAGAACCTACGGAAACGGAAAGCAAAGAAACTCTTGATAGTTTTATTCAGGTTATGAAGGAAATCGCAAAAGATGCAGTGGAAAAACCTGATAGTTTTTGCCATTCTCCTTCTACTACACCTGTCGGAAGGCTTGATGAAGTAACTGCTGCAAGAAAACCTGTTTTGCGCTGGGGGGCTTAGCTATGAAAGACAATGAGAAAAAGGGAGAAGCTGAAAAAAAGGAAGACCTTGAGAAAAAGGAAAATGCTAAAAACCTCTGTAATGAAGGAGCAGAATATTTAAAGCAAAAGCTCTATGATATCGCTATTATGAAGTTTGACAAGGCTCTGGAATATGATCCTTCTCTTACAGATGCCTGGCATAACAAGGGGCTTGCCTTCAGAGAAGCAAAGAAATATGATGAAGCTCTTAACGCTTTTGATAAAGCTATTGAGATAAATCCTGATCTTTTTAGAACCATGATAAGTAAAGGTGATACACTGTTTATGCAGGGTTTTTTACTTGAGGCTACAGATCTGTTTTTCAGTCTTGCCGCAAGAGGTATAAGCCCTGAAAAGGTTGACAAAAGAGCTGAAAAAATAAAGCTTGAACAGGGTATAGAAGAAGCAGTGAAGGGCAGATCTTTATTTAAAGAAGGTAATATGGAAGAAGCAATAGCAGAGTTTGATGCATCTCTCCATAAAAATCCGAATGACAGGCTGGTATGGGTTTATAAAGGAAGGGCTTTAAGCAAGTTAAAAAGATATGATGAAGCCGTAGCCTGTCTGAATGAGGCTATAGGCAGGTTCTCCTATTCGGAAGCCTATAAAGAAAAGGCTTTTGCCGTATATGAACAGGATAATATTGAAGAAGCCTATCTTTCCATTGAAGCCTATCTTGAAACTCACCCCTATGACGAGAGTGCTGTAACATTACATAAAAACTGTCAGGCCAGGTTAATGAATAAGACTTCTTCAGGGCAACTTCCGTCGGGAACATTGAAAAAAAAGGAACGGGATGAGCAGTTTAAAGAAACTGTATTGAAGGTTACATGCATTCTCATACTTATGTTTTTTGTATATTTCTGGGCTACAAAATCTCAGCGTCTTGTGTCTACTCTCAAGGACACAGAGAGCAATGTGAAAAAAAATGAGGTAATTTATGAACTGGCAGGCCAGAGGAGTGATATTGCTTTTAATGCTCTTGTCAAATCTCTCTCTGATAAAAACTCGGGAGTGAGAGCTTCTGCAGTAAATGCCCTGAGTATAATGAGGGATAAAAGAGCAGTAGAGCCTGTTATTGGTATGTTAGGTGATCAAAGTTATGATGTAAGATATGTAGCATGTATAGCACTGGGCAAGTTAAATGATAAAAAAGCTGTTCAGCCTGTCCTGAATATTTTAAAAACTGATAAGAATTATCCCGTCAGGATGGCTGCTGCGAAAACACTTGGTTTACTGGGTGATCCTGTGGTTGTGAAGGATCTTTCTGATGTAGTTTTAAATGATAAAGAACTGCCTGTATGTTCTTCTGCCGTAGAGGCTCTGGGTATTATCGGAGATAAAACTGCTGTAGATGCACTTAAGGATATGGCGGGGAAGGTAAAGAATAGTGTGGTTTCTAGAAAAATAAATGAGACATTGCAAAATCTTGGCGTAAAGAAGTGAACCGTAATCAGTGACCGGTGAATAGTAATCAGTGACCTGTGAACAGTAATCAGTGATCGGTGAACAGTAATCAGTAATATAACTGATAACTGCTCACTGTAAAAGAGGTGTGTGTTTAAATGATTGATGTTACTCCACTTGGGACAGTTTTAAAAGGAAAGTATCAGATTACAGAACTGATTAAAAGAGGCGGCATGGGGGCTGTTTTTAAAGTCAGGGAAATGTCTACCGGTAAAATATGGGCTTTAAAAGAACTGTTAGATCTCGATACTGATGTGAATGAAAGAGATAATAATTTAAAAATGTTTCAGGAAGAGGCCCGTATGCTTGCTACTCTTTCTCATCCGAACATTCCTCAGGTTGTAGCTTACTTTGCGGAACAGGATCGTCATTATCTTGTTATGGAATTTATTACGGGAGAAAATCTTGAAGAAAAATTAAATAAAGCACTTCAGAAGAATGAAACCCTTCCGTTAAAGCAGGTTCTGGAATGGGCAGGCCAGGTATGCAGGGTACTTGATTATCTTCATAATCATAAACCTACACCTATAATATTTCGGGATTTGAAACCTGCAAATATTATGGTTACAGGAGAAGGTATTGTAAAACTTATAGATTTCGGTATTGCCAGGACCTATAAAATAGGGAAGAGAAAAGATACGTTTATTTTCGGAACTATTAACTATGCTTCACCTGAACACAGAGGTTCTTCCCAGACAGATCATCGTTCGGACATATATACTCTCGGTGCGACTTTATATCATCTTCTCACTGGTTATCCTCCCGTGCCATTTCATACACCTTTACCGGGAAGCCTTGTAAAGAAAAATCCGAACCTTCCCTACCAGGTTGAAATGTTTATTATAAAATCTATGGCACAGGACAAAATGGAACGTTATCAATCTGCTTCCGAGATGCTTGCTGCCATTCAGGGACTTTCCGGACAGGCTCCTGTCATACAGGTTGTTCCTCCGCCAACAGCACCTGTATTTTCTGTTTTACCTGCTCCTCAATCCAGTGAGAGTGATGTTAAATACTGTGATAGATGCGGAACATCCAATCGTAAAACAGCAAAATACTGTTGCAAGTGCCGTTATATTCTGAAAGGAGGTTCTGCAAAACCACAGGAATCGCCTGTTTTGAGAACAGATCCTTCTGTGATACCTGCTCCTTCTGTTCCTCCCGGTGCAAAGTCCGGGACTTTTTATGAGCAGGGTATGAAATATTTCAAGGAAGGGATTTTTACGAAAGCAGGTCAGGAATTTCAACAGGCCATACAGCTTGATACAAGAAATTCGAGAGCCAATTTTATGATGGGCCGTGTATATTTTGAACTGGCCGATTATGGTCAGGCTCTTAATTTCTTCCATAGAGCTCTTGAACTTGAGCCGAATAATCACGAGTTTATTATGTATATAGGTAGAGCAAACCTGGAAAGGAAAGATTACACAGGTGCAGAAAGAACGTTCCTTAAAATTATGCAGCTAAATCCTTCGTCTGATGAGGCCCGCAGGTGGCTCGGAAAAACCTGTCTCGGTAGAAAAGATGGCAAGTCGGCAATTGAACATTTTGAGAAAGCAATAGAGTTAAATCATATGAATATACTGGCTTATTTTGATCTTTTTTATGCTTGCCGTGAAATGGCCTATTATCACAAGGGAATGGAGGTATGCAAAAGAGCGGTAAGTATAGATCCCGGCAACCCTGAAGTTTATGTCTGTCTCGGTATTGCCTGCTGTGATATAACAGAGTATAAAGATTCATTAAAATATTTAAAGAAAGCTCTTACTATGAATCCGAATCACTGGAAGGCCTATTATCAATCAGGCATAGTTTACAGGTATCTCGGTAAAGACAGTGATTCCATAACAGAATTTAAGAAGGCACTGACATTACATCCTGACGATCCTCTTATCTATAGAGAACTTGCCGTAAGTTATGGTAAACTGGGAAGCATTTCTAAAGCAAAAGATGTGCTGAAAGAAGCTATAAGGCTTGATCCTCATAATCCTGAAAACAGGCAGATAATGGATAGTCTCAGAGGGAGCTAAAAGTGAGAGGTTCTCCGGTAAATCAGGGTATTACTTCAGGTAGAGCTATAAGAAAAATTCTTGTAATCAGAACCGACAGAATAGGCGATCTTGTATGTACTGTGCCGGCAATAAAGACCGTTAAAGATCATTACCATGGGGCTCACATTACGGCACTGCTTTCCTCCTGTAATGCTTCTCTTCTGGCAGATACGGGACTTGTGGACGAAATAATTGTATGGTATAAAGGAAAAAAAGACATCATAAAAAATCTGAAAGACAGGCATTTTGATATTGTTCTTGTTTTTTCTCCCGTTACGGAAGCCTATGTAATAGCTTTTAAAACAGGCTCTCCTGTAAGAATCGGAACAGTTATAAAAAGCAGGATTCTGACAAGATTTTTTGCTTCTTTCTGTCTTACCGGCATGTTTCTTCTCAATCAGGAAGAAAGATTGAGCAAGAATGAAGAAATTATTCATGAAGTAGAGAAGGGCTTCAGATTACTGGCAATACTCGGTATAAAGGAGTTTAACAGGGATATTTCAATACCGGTTCCCGATCCTCTTCTGGCAGAGGGAAGGGAATATTTAAAATCTGTTTCTTTTAAAGGCCAGAAAGGCATAATAACGTTACCTTTATGCTGCAGATATAAACATGCCGGATGGAATGCAGATAATTTCACTGTACTTGCCCGGATACTGAGAGAAAAATTTCCTGCCTATCTATTGTTTATTACCTTCGGTAAAGAAGAAGAAAAAGAAGGTAATTTTTTACAGGAAATATTCAGTAAAGGCGAAGGGATAACAGTAAAAGGAAACATACCTCTTCAGACGTGGATGTCATATATGAAATATATGTCTGCAGTGATTTCGATTGACAGTGGCGCCGTTCATCTTGCCGCTTCCTGGAAGGTACCTTCAGTAGTACTTTATCCGAAAAATATTTATGAACTGTGCCGCCAGGAATGGACTCCCTGGAACGTACCATGCAGACAGCTTGTAATAAAGGATTTTAAAGAAACGTCCGGCGAAATTATTACTGCTCTGGAAGAATTGTTGTGATGGTTTATAAGTGAGCATTGAGTAGTAACAATCTTCTACTCACTTTCTGTTGATATTCAGACAGGCAATGATTGCAATTTATTGGTGTCAGGCATAATGCTCGCGTTACGCGTCACGCGTTACGCGTCACGATAATCGAAATATTTAACACTGGTCACTGGTCACTGATCACTGTAATTAAGGAGTATATTTTATGAATTTATTAGAAAACTTAAATCCCCAGCAAAAGGAAGCCGTTTTACATTTAGACGGCCCTGTTCTTGTCATAGCAGGAGCAGGGAGCGGAAAAACCAGGGTGTTGAGTCACAGGGTTGCCTATTTGATTAAAGAAAAAAAGGTTGAACCTTATAATATTCTTGCCGTTACATTTACAAATAAAGCAGCAAAGGAGATGAGGGAAAGAATTGTTTCCCTTCTGGGATTTGATAACCCTGCTCTCTGGATAAGCACTTTTCACTCATCCTGTGTGAGAATACTCAGACGGGAAATAGAAAAGCTTAAGCTTACATCTAATTTTGTTATTTTTGATACGTCAGAACAGAAAACCTTGATAAGGGAAACTATGAAGGAAATGAATATAAATGAAAAAGTTTTGCCCTATCAGGTTGTTATGAGTAAAATAAGCAAAGCAAAAAATGATCTTGTTACACCTGAAAATTATGTAAATTATTACTGTCCCCAGTATTCAGACAGAGTTTCCGAGATTTACGCCGTGTATCAGAAAAAACTGAAACAGAACAATGCCCTTGATTTTGACGATCTTATATTTTTTGTGGTAACGCTTTTTGAAAAGCACCCGGACGTTCTGGAGAAATATCAGAGACTGTTTCACTATATCCTTATAGATGAATATCAGGATATAAACAATGCCCAGTATCGCCTCGTTAAAAACCTTGCAGCTAAAAGGAGAAATCTTTTTGTAGTTGGAGACGAAGATCAGAGCATTTATGCTTTCAGAGGGGCAAATATGGATATAATACTTAATTTCGAGAAAGATTTTCATGAAGCAAAAGTTATAAAACTCCAGCAAAATTATCGTTCCACCCAGAGTATTCTCGATGCGGCCAATGAGCTTGTGAAAAAAAATCAGAGAAGAAGGGACAAGGAATTATGGACCAGAAAAGACGAAGGTAAAAAACCTTTCTGTCAGGAAGCCGTAGATGAGAGAGACGAAGCTCTTTTTGTAATAGATAAGATAAAAGAATTATCTACGAAAGAACACAGAAAATTCTCCGATTTTGTCATCCTGTACAGAACAAATGCACAGTCCAGAGTTTTAGAAGAAGCCCTTATGGCAGAAGGTCTTCCTTATCAGATTGTAGGAGGACTTAAATTCTATGACAGAAAGGAAATAAAAGATATACTTGCCTATGTAAGAGTTCTGTGGAATCCTTCTGACTCCATATCTTTAAAGAGAATAATAAATGTCCCTCCGAGAGGTATCGGTGATAAAAGTCTGGATAAAATTGAGGAGTTTGCAGTGGAAAAAGAGATAAATCTCTTTGAAATTTTAAAAGACAGAGAGCTTTTAAAAGAGATAAAAATTCCTCCTAAAGCCCTGAATGCAATAACCGGCTTTATGGACTTTATGACAGAACTTCATAAAATAATGGAAGAAGAGAGTATTTCCAGGCTCGTAGAAGAGGTTATGAAACGATCTGGTTATATAAAGAGTTTACAGGAACAGAACAGTGTGGAAGCAATAACAAGAATAGAAAATCTTGAAGAACTCCTGAAGGTTGCCCAGGAATTTGAATATAATTATCCCGGCTCGGGCATTGATGAATTTCTTGCCACGACCTCTCTTGCTTCTGATGTGGATATGATAGAAGATGCAAAAGAGAGTATAACCCTTATGACGGTCCACAGCGCCAAAGGGCTTGAATATCCGGTAGTATTTGTTACAGGACTTGAAGAAGGTATTTTCCCTCATGGAAGATCGATAAATACAGGTTCTGAGAAAGATATAGAAGAAGAAAGACGTCTTGCCTATGTGGCTCTTACAAGGGCAATGGAAGATCTTTATCTTTCCTATGCCTGGCGCAGAACAGTCTACGGCACAGGTGCAGAATACAATGAACCTTCCAGATTTTTAAATGATATAGCAGGTTATGTAGAAAGAACAGTAGAAGATAAAGATCTTTTTGTGTCAAAACCTTCCAGAAGAGATTTCTCTGAAGTGAAAACCGTAAAGCCAGAAGTGCTGACAAAAAATCAGAAAGCTTCTTCCAAATTAACCTTTTACAGAAAAGGTGATATGGTAAAACATAAAGAATTCGGGAAAGGAAATATTATGAATATAATAGGCCCGCCCGGCCCTGATCAGATACTTCTGGTTTCCTTCCAGGCAGCAGGTATGAAGAAGGTTGATGCAAAGAGTCTGGTGAGTAAATAAGCAGTGAGCAGTTATCAGTGACCAGTGAGCAGTTACCAGTTATTGACCTGAGTATAAGCATGTAATAAAGCTCTTCCTCCCGTCACGCGTGACGGGAGGAAAGAGACAATTAATAAATTTTCATTCCTAAATATATAAATTACTGATCACTGATCACTGGTAACTGAAAAAAGGAGTAACATTTTATGGATAAAAAAATAATAGAAAGACTTGAAGAGCTAAAGAAACAGTTAAGATATCACAATTATCGTTATTATGTTCTGGATGATCCTCATATTTCCGACAGGGAATATGATAATCTTATGAGAGAACTTTTGGACATTGAAAACGCTTATCCCGAGCTTGTAACAGACGATTCTCCCTCTCAGAGAGTAGGAGATAAACCTCTCGAAGAATTCGGAACTGTAGAACATGCCACGCCCATGCTGAGTATTGCCAATGCCTTTGATGAAGGAGATCTACTTGCCTTTGACCAGAGGGTAAGAAAACTCCTTGGTAAAGATAATATAGAATATGCAGTGGAACCGAAGGTTGACGGATTGTCTGCTTCTCTTATATATGAACATGGCCGCTTTATCAGAGGTGCCACCAGGGGAGACGGCCTGCGTGGAGAGGATATAACTCAGAATTTAAAAACCATTAAGTCCATACCTCTTATAATAGACAGTGAAGATTGTCCTGACAATCTGGAGGTCAGGGGAGAGGTTTTAATATGTTTGGAAGATTTCAGTGAACTGAATAAAAAACGTCTGGAAAAAGGGGAGCAACCTTTTGCCAACCCCAGGAATGCAGCGGCAGGCTCTTTGAGACAGTTAGACCCGAAGGTTACAGCCGGCCGTCCCCTGGATATATTCATTTATGCCGGCATAATAACTCCTCCTTCTCCTTCCATAAAATCTCATTATGAGATGATTTCATTTTTAAAGCATCTCGGATTTAAAGTAGTTCAGTACTGTAAACTCTGTCGTGGTATTGACGAAGTAATAAAATATTGTTTCGAATGGAGAGACAGAAAGAATGAGTTCCCCTATGAAGCGGACGGCATGGTAGTAAAGGTTTCATCTTATGCCGAACAGGAAACTCTGGGCGCCGTAAGCAGAAGCCCCCGGTGGGCCATAGCATATAAATTCCCTGCCGTAGAAGCTACTACCGTTGTAAAGGATATTCAGGTTTATATAGGCAGAACAGGTGCCCTGACTCCTGTGGCACACCTTGAGCCGGTAGAAATAGACGGCTCTGTCGTGAGCAGGGCTACCCTTCATAATGAAGACGAAATAAGAAGAAAAGATATTCTCATCGGTGACAGAGTGGTTGTGCACAAGGCAGGAAAGATTATTCCCGAAGTGATAAAGGTTATTAAAGAAGAAAGAACGGGAAAAGAAAGAGAATTTGTTATGCCTTCAATATGCCCGAGATGTTCCACCCCTGTAGAGAAACCTGCAGGAGAAGCAGTGGCAAGGTGTACAAACAGTAACTGTTTTGCAAGACTTGAGAGAAACATATGCCACTATGCATCCCGTGATGCCATGGATATTGAAGGTCTCGGTAAATCGAGAGTTGAACAGTTAATAGAAGAAGGTCTTATAAAAAAAGATGTTTCCGACCTTTATTCCCTGAAGATGGAAGAACTTTCTTCTCTTGAGGGCATGGGGGAAAAATCTGCCCGAAACCTTTTAAATGCCATAGAAGCTTCAAAGGACAGACCTCTGAAAAGGCTCATATATGCCCTTGGCATAAGACATGCAGGTGAACATGTGGCACAGATCCTTGCAGAGCACTATTTTTCCCTTGAAGAATTGTCGAAAGTAACAGTGGAAGAACTTTTGAATATTCATGAAATAGGCCCGAAGGTGGCAGGCACTATCGTGGAATTTTTCTCTCAGAAGGAAAACCTTCTTCTGATAGACACTCTTAAAAGAGCCGGTGTAAAGGTTTTTGAGGAAAAACAGGAGAAGTCTGAAGGAGGCAATCAAATATGGTCAGGGAAGCAGTTTGTTATTACTGGAACACTTCCCTCTATGTCACGTAACGAAGCCAAGGCCATAATAGAAGAAAGAGGAGGGAAAGTCGGTTCATCTGTCAGCAAGAAAACAGATTTCCTTCTCGCAGGCAAAGAGCCGGGAAGTAAGCTTGATAAAGCCCTGTCATTCGGGGTGAAGATAATAAATGGCGAGGAATTTGAAGAGATGATTAAGGATAATAAGCCTGAGCAGGGAATATTGTTTTAAATAGAAGTATTTCTTCAAGGATGGTATATTATTTAAAATTTTAATCTTCAATAATCTGACCTGTATGAGTTAAATCCCTGTCGTGAAGTATTTCTCCGTCTTTTATGGTAATGATTCTATTCATCTGTTTTGCCAGGTTTTGATCATGGGTTACGAGAAGGAAGGTTATATTATATTTCAGGTTTAAATCACGGAGAATGTTAAAAATCATCTGTGTATTTTGAGTATCCAGATTTCCCGTAGGTTCGTCTGCAAGAACAATCCTGGGAGAATTGGAAAGGGCTCTAGCTATGGCTATTCTCTGCTGCTCTCCTCCCGACAGTTCTGCAGGTCTGTTGTTGAGCCTTTTTCCCAGACCCATGTCTGTGAGAATCTGTGCCATTCTTTCTCTGTCTTCTTTTATAATCTTCCCCCTGCTTATCATGGAAGGGAAAAGGGCATTCTCAAGGGCAGAAAATTCTGACAGAAGATAATGAAATTGAAATACGAAACCTATTGTTTTATTCCTCAGGTGTGCCACGTCATCATTATTTAAGGTGCCTATATCTGTGCCGTCTATAAAAATTTTTCCTTCAGTAGGTCTGTCCAGTGCTCCCAGCATATTCAATAAAGTACTTTTCCCTGACCCCGAGGCTCCTACTATGGCAGCAAGTTCCCCTGCTTTTACCGTGAGATCAATTCCTCTGAGCACTGTTACAGGAACAATCCCCGGATAGGTTTTTGTGAGTTTTATTGTTTCTATTACATATGTACTCATAGTTTTTATTATTTATCCATTACCTGTCATATTATCATATATACCTCGCCGGAAAATATTATATCATAATCATCATAGTGACTGCAATTTTAACTTCTATAAAATAAATATACAGGAAAAATTTTTATAAAATTATTAAAAAATAAATTCCTTTATAAAGCACGTATAACTGTCATGAAAAATGAAATTTTGTAATAAGCGAATTCTTATGTATATTGACTGAAATCATTTTTTATGATAAAATACTCATGTAATGTTTTGCGTAAAAAAAATATGAAATAAAATTTAATAAAATTTAATAAAATTCAGGAAAGACCTTAATAATTTGCCCTGTAAAGGGGGGATATTATGACTGCGAAAAAAGATAAATATCCTCTTAAAGAACTTGCTATTTGTTCTAAATGCAGACGTAGTTTAACACTGGAATGTTCCGGTGGAACCAGATATTATAAATGTACCACCCATAACAGGAATCAATGTTGTAATTCTTCATCAATTGACGCCGGTAAACTGGAAAGAAATATTGAAGTTATATTAAAAGAAAAAATGTGTCTTACATACGATGAGCCATGTCAATTTTTACCTGACAGTACATGGTTAACCGGTATAAATAATTTATATAAAAAGAGATATGAATTAGACAAAAACCGGCCTGATTTCGAAAAACTTTTTGAAATATATACCAGAAATATCAAGGTATATTTAAATAATTTAATTGAATTTGAAGAGAAGTTATTGAAAAATAAACCTTTATGGTACCAGGAGGATTATAAAAAATATACCTGCGAAGAACTGTTAATTTTTGTAAAAAAAATAACGGTAGACCTGGAAAATAAAGATTTAGACGTCGACTTTGGCCAGTTAGGTCACAGTCATATGTTGATCAGGTAAGAAGGTATTTCCTATTTTTTCACATAATTTTATCCTATAAGTTTCAGGCAAACTACAACATCCATCTTAGAGGCTCTTCTTGCAGGGAATATGGCTCCCAGTAAACCTGTCATAATAGAAGTAACCATGGCGGTAATTATATCGTAAAAACTGAATTCCATAGGATAAGAACTGTAGGTGGATCCTTCAAATTCTATTTCCGTGGAGCACTGTTTCAGGCCGTAGGCCATACAGAGCCCTATAGATGTTCCCACTATTGCACCTATGAGACCTACAATAAGTCCTTCAATGAGAAAGATCCTGACTATACTTTTATTGGTGGCTCCCATTGCTTTAAGTATGCCTATATCTTTTGATTTTTCAATGACAGATACGACAAGCACACTGGCTATTGCCAGTGCAACTATGACCATGGAGAAATATTTAATTAAGTACCCGGTATTGTCCTGTGCTTTTATTGCCTGCATGAGGCCGATGTTCGTAGTCATCCAGCTTTCTGCTTCATATTCTGTCTGTGCTTTAATCTTATCTGCCACTTTATCGGCAGAATAAATATCTTTCAGGTGTATTTCAAGTGATATAATGTCATTATCCAGTTTAAAGAGCTGCTGGGCATTGTCAAGGGTAGTAAAAGCGAAACCTCCGTCCAGGTTTCCCACGCCCAGTGAATATATGCCGCTTACCATACAGGTTCTTGTAACGCCTTCTGCTGACAGGAGTCGCACCCTGTCTTTTAATTTTACTCCCAGATCTTTTGCCAGTTTTTTGCCTATAACTATTTGATCGTTATTCATAGACAGAAAAGACCCTTCCTTTACTTTATCTGATACATTAATTACTTTATCTGCCATTTCAGGTATTACTCCGTCTACGATAACACTCATAGTCTTTTCTCCTCTTGATATAAAACACTGGCCGCTTGCATTCGGAGATAGGGCTTCCACATTTTCATCTATTTTGAATAACTGTTCTTTCAAAAGCGGCCATGACGATACTTTTGCTTTCCTCAGAGAAACTTTTTCCTGGTCCGTAACGAGGAGAGTTCCCGGTTTTAAATTGCTTAAATCTATTTCTTCCAGAGTTTTCGGTTCCCTGTCTTTTTCTTTTACGATTATATGGGCACTTGTGCCTGTTACTTTTTTTATGATTTCTGCCTTTGAACCGTTCAGTAAGGCAGAAATTACAACAAACATGGCAACACCTATAGTGGCCCCTCCTATTATAAGGATAGTCTGGAGACCTCCGGAACGTAAGTGTCTTATGGCAATCAGTATTTCGTACGGCATTATGGCGTGACGCGTAACGCGTGACGCGTGACACGTAAGAGAGCTACTCATTACGCTTTACGCATTACTCATTACGATTTTACATCCTATCTTTAATTATAATTTGATCCGTTAACTTTATACCTTCCCTGATTTCTATATAATCACTGCCTGCGGCACCTGTTATTACTTCTCTTTTTTCCTGTTTTCCTCTGATCAGGAGGAGAACATATTTTTTATTGTTTTCTTTGAATACACAGCTTCTGGGAACGGTAAGACATTTATTTTTTTTATAGATTATAATGTTTATGTCTGCCGTCATATCAGGTTTTATATATTCAGGTACGGTAAGGAATTTTATTTTTATTTCTACCGTTCCTGTAGTTGAATTGATGGAAGGGGCGATTTCATAGATTTTTCCTTCAAGTGTTGTATCTGGGTAGGCATCCAGGTTAATACAGGCGGTCTGGCCTGTTTTGATGGAAGCAAGTTTTTTTTCGTCAAAATTCACCCTTATTTCCAGCTCTTTTTTACTGGCAATTCTCAGCAGTGGAGTTCCCGGGGTTATTCCCTGGCCTGGATTGACATTTTTTTCCAGAATCACTCCGTCTATCGGGGATGTAAGGACTGTAAATTTCATACGGGCTTTTGCCCCTGTGAGAGCCGCTCTTGCTTCTTTTACCTTCCCTTCCGCCAGTTTTATGTCTTCGGAAAGAGGTTGATTTATCAATCTCTGAAGTTCTTTTTCACCGGCTTTTTTATTTTGCAGTGTCACGTCATAACCGGTTTTTGCATTGTTCAATTGTTCCAGAGCTTTCAGATTGTCCTTGCAGGCCTGTTCTGTAATCTTAAGATTTTCTTCTGCGCCTTTAAGAAGAGTTTTACCTTCCTGAAGTGCCGCTTCTGCCTCTTGTATTTCTTCCTTTGTAGGGCTGTTCAGGAGGAGATTTAAATTTGCCTCCCATTCTTCAAGGCTTTTCTGTGAATTTTTATAATTTGTTCCCGCAATTTCATACTGCTGTTTCGGTATTACTCCGTCATTATAAAGTCTTTCCGCTCTTTCCATATCCGATTTGCTCTGCAATAGATTTACTTTTGCCTTCTCTACCGATGCTTTTGCTCTCTCTATGTCTTCTTTCCTCGGGCCGTTGAGTAGATCTTCATATTTCGCCTCTAAAAGTTTAACTCTTGCCAGGGCTGAATCTCTGTTTGAAATGGATGAAGAAAGTTTTTCCTGAAGTTCTGTATTTCTTTTATTATAAATTTCCGAAATGGTAAGATCTGCTCTGGCCCCTGACAGTTTTGCTTCTGTTGCGGCAAGATTTGCTCTTGAAGTCTCTATAATTTCTTTTTCCGTACCTCTAAGGACTTTATCAAGATTTGCTTCTGCCGATGAGAGATTTCCTTCTGCCTGTTCCACCTCTGCTCTGTACTGTTCGTCTTTAAGAGTTAAAACTGTTTCTCCTTTTGATACAGAGGCACCTTTATCTTTTGGTATTTCTTTAATTATCCCTGTTATTTCGCTGCTTATAATTGTTTCTTTCACAGGATAAACTCTTCCTGTTGCAGCAATACTCTGAAGTATGTCTTTTTCCTCCGGGTATACTGTAGTAAGTGGTTTTGACTTTAATTTTATTACAGAAAAGATTATTACTGTTAAAATTATAATGGTTATTGTAATTATTTTATTTTTTTTATTCATTTCACTTGTCTGAACCAGGATTTTCAGGATTTAAAGATTTACAGGATTTTTATAATCAATACCGGTTATGATTCAATCTTGAAAAAGAAATCTCCTTTTATAAGTTAAAAAAGACGAGAAAATCTCAATCTCTGGAATATATCTTGCATGGTGGTTTGATATAAAAGATAGAGAGAGATTATGGCTCTAATCTTTTAATAACAGATATTCTATCCATATCTTTATCATAAGAATAGATTTCTTTTATGAGATTATATTTCATAAAGACACCATTGTAAGCATCTATAAAATCTATATTTTTTTCTCTATATATTAAAAGAGCTTCCAGAAGAATATCTTTATCTCTAACTTCAAGATTGGGAGTATTAAGAAGTAATTCAAGTTTTGAGCCTATTTCTTTTTTTGGGAATTTATAAAAAGATTCAAGTGTCCATACAAGTTCGGCTATGACCAGTTCACTTGTATATAACGTAAAATTACCTTCTACAGCTTCTTTAAATAATTTTTCACATCTATCTGTCTTTTCTCTGTGATCATTTGTAAGAAATCTCAAGAAAATATTTGCGTCGACAAATTTATAATTTTCCTTCATCCTGTAAAACTCCTGCTGCCTTTTGCCCCACAGTTTCTTTGACCGATTCCCTTATTTGAGAAAAATCGCTGCATGGCTGAGATGGTGAAAAAGCTCCGCGAAGATTGAGTATGTTTCCTCTTACTGGCTTAATAATAGCCTGTCCTTCTTCTATTATGTATAAAATACTGTCAGAAGGTTTAATATTAAGGGCCTTTCTTACTTCTTTAGGAATAGTGGTCTGCCATCTTGATGTAACTTTGGATACCATTGATAATCACCTCTCACTTCTATTATACTATTTGCATTGTATTTTGTAAATAATATGATGAATGTATAATTGCATTGTATTTCGTAAGTATTTATTTAGCAGCTATAATGACAGGCACGACAATAATACTGACCTTGACATACGTATGTAATAAAAGTTTTCCTCCCGTTACGCGTTATGCGTTACAATTCTCATATAAATCCCTGTCCAAATGTTAACAAAATTGTTACACAATTATGATTGCTTTTTAAGAAAAAATCTTATATTATTAACAATAGATTATAATATCTTTCAAAAGAAAGGACGTAGATTATGAAATCGATTGATACAAGTCATATGCAGACCCAGTTCAGTCCTCAGAGTAAAAGTAAGGTTGCCCGTAAATCTGCCATTCATACTGGCCAGGCAGGCCATACGAAACTTGCAGGACAGAAGAAAGAAATCGTTGATACCGGAGAAAAAGCGGATATCAGCAGTGCAGCACTTCTGGCAAGTCAGAACATAGAGGCAGAAACTCCGGCAGAAGAAACTCCCTCCGGAACAAGGACTGAAAAACACAGGAAGCATCTTGCGGAAAATTATGGAGAAGCAAAATCTTCGGAAAGTGTAAAAGAACATACGGGCCAGTCTGTTATGAGAGATAACAGCAGAAAGAAGGAAAACCTTGAAAATAATTATGGTGCAGTAAGTATTAATAGTATGAATGATGCACAGAAATCTGCAATTTTACAGCAGGTTCTCGGACTGTCTTCTGATCAGGTAGCTGCACTGTTACAGGGTGCCAGGGAGAAATCTGATGCGAGTAAATGTGGCGGCCATAAGCCGAATGAAAATAATATTGGTGCCGGCATTCTGGCAACTTTACATGAGAATGAACCAGTAAGTTCCAATACAAGTCAGGCTACTTATAAGAATCGTCTCCTTACAGACCAGGAAGTACTTGATCTTAACGCTAAATTTAAATATGGTCTCACTGCTCCATGTCATATGTATGAAGATGACAGGGGTGTTACTATTCTTGTAGATAATATGGCGCAACCTACAACTTCAGAGATACCTGAAGGAAGTCTTTTTGATGGAAGCAATCATAAGGTGTTGTCTATCACTCAGGAGGACAATGGATTTCATTCAGTTTATTCTTATAATTCTTCCCCAATGGATGATAACTGTATTTCCATAACAGGCGGCGGAGGCCCTGTGGGATCTTACTGGATGGGTAAGATTGAAAGATTTAAAGGCGAAGATGCAGATGTCTATAAAACAATTATGTATCCTCCTCCTGATGAAAATGGATTTACCAAAATATGGCATATAAATGATACAGTTATAGGAAACGATGTGACTTCTACTGTAGAAGTTTATTCAAAACAGGTAGCAATGCCTTCACATCATAATCCATACGGGAAAGATGAAGATTGTCCATGGCAGAATAATCCCTGGTGGTATCCTCCTGCTCCTCCGGCACCTGCACCTCCTCCCGGCCCTCCGCCACCACTTGGTAAAGATGGTGTGGCATGGATGGAAAAGTTCCTGAATGAAAGATCTTCCTGGAGAAATGGCTATATATTTGGCTTCGGCGAAGGAACTCTGCCGACTCATGCACCATTTAACAATCTTCCCTCTGACGAACAGTGGCAGAAAGCTTACAGTGCAGGACTTGGTGATGGCAAAAATGCAGTAACTGTGTTCCCCCATATAGGAACACCTGAATATCCTGTATATGTTCCGAAACCTGTGCCTATGCCACAGCAGATTCCGAATTACGGACAGAATCAGGGAGGCGTTGTGCAGTCGCCCCCTTTTGAGGATAAACCCAGGAAATCCTTTTTAAGTGCGCCGCCGGAAGGATCTACTCCTTCCATACCAACTGCGGAACTTATGAAGACTCTTGGGAAAAATGATAAGATTTATGCATATAAAACAAAAGATGGAAGTATATTCAATGATATAGAAAGAGGAGATGGAACGAGAAACCAGGTAATTTATGATAAATCGGGAAATCTCCTGAGCGGAGTAACGGTAGATAAAGAAGGTAATGAAGCAAAAACTACCTTTATGGACGATGGAACAAGTAAAGTGGAAACCACTGACGGTTCTGTCATGATCTTTAAAGGTGAACAGCTTATAGAGAAATATCAGGAAAATCCTTCCGAGCCGGAAGTGAAAGAAAGTTTCTGGGATGATATTCCTTCCGGAGCCAGACAGATAAAGGCTGATCCTGTGATTTCAGCTAATTTAAAACCTGCCGATACAATTAATACCTATGAACTTCCCAATGGAGATAAATTAAGTGAAGTTTATACTGCGGGAGACGGGAAAAGACATCAGATTTTATCCGGAAAAGACGGAAGCAATAAACAGATTGTATCGGAAGATTTACGTACCGGTGAACAGATAAAGTCAATTTATAACAGTGACGGCACTATAAATTCTTATTCTTCAAAAGGTTCCAGCATGTTTGTAGATAAACAGGGAAATATGGCAATGGCAGGTACTGACGGAAGATCTGTTACAGGAAATAATTACGCAACACAGGCTCAGGCAGTCAATCAACAGAATCCTCCTTATTTGAGGTCAGGCTCTACCTATATTACTCCTGACAGCTCGCTTGCCTATACTCCATTCGCCAGTGACGGTCCTAATTTTCTGGCTGGTGGCATGGCGCCTGACTACAGTTCTAATGGATATTCCTATGCAACTCAGTACAGCCCTGCCCTGATGACTCCTCAATTTTCCTACAATGGCATGAGTCCCGCTGCTTATACACTCAGTAGTTTCCTCGGTGCAGGTATGATGGCCAGAGGGTTTGGCTATGGCATGGGATATCCGATGATGGGATACGGCATGGGATATCCGATGATGGGTATGGGACTCGGGATGGGATATGGTATGGGCTATGGCATGATGGGTATGGGACTCGGCCTTGGAGCTCTTACGATGGGTGCCGGTATGCTCGGGACGGCTATAGGTTATAATTTATTCTAGTCGTGACGCGTAACGCGTGACGGGTTTTCTCTACTCAGGGGTACGGGTTTAACAAAACCGTACCCCTGAGTAGTTTAAATATTTTTATAATAATCACCTGTAAGGTTCGTGATGCGTAATGCGTGACGCGTGAGGCGTATTTAATACCAACAGACATGACCGGAGCGGTCACAACCAAATATGAAAATCAACATCCAGTGAAGTTGCAAACTTCATCATTTTCATATAAAATTGCTTTAATTGAACTGAACAATTTGAATAACAGGTAAATACTGTCTGCCTGCCTGATGCTCCTCCAAAAAAAATCTAAACTGGAACGTTTATAACAGTTACAGCTTATACCATGCTACTTTACATTATAATTCAATAAAATATACCTGTGTTGCCGTGATATTTTTTTCTCCGGAACACCAGGCAGGCAGACTACTATGTCTAAAGCTAAATAGTATAATCTCGGAGCGTTTAGTTAAACGTCCCCTACTCACTGTTCACTGTTCACGACTCACGACTCACTTCTAAAAGATTAGAAAAAAATAATAATTTTTTAATTTAAATTTAATATCTTTTGTGTTACTATCTTCATAGTAAAGATTATGAAAGAAAGGTAGTTGTCTTAATGAGCACAGAAACAAAACCTGTTACTGACATTAATGCTCTTAATGAGGAAATTGCCGGGAAAAGTAAATTTGTAGACTCACTCTTTGAAGAGATTGGCCATGTTATTGTCGGGCAAAATTATATGGTAGAAAGACTTCTTATAGGTCTTCTGACAAACGGCCATGTTCTTCTTGAAGGTGTTCCGGGACTTGCCAAAACATTAACGGTAAAAACCCTGGCAGAAACCCTGAAGGCTGATTTTCAGAGAGTTCAGTTTACTCCGGATTTGCTTCCCGCCGATTTGATAGGCACTATGATTTATAATCCTAAAAGCGGAGAATTTTCTCCTCATAAAGGGCCTATTTTTACAAATATAGTTCTTGCAGATGAAATTAACAGGGCACCGCCTAAAGTGCAGAGTGCTCTTCTTGAAGCCATGCAGGAAAGACAGGTTACAATAGGTACGGAAACATACAGACTGCAGGATCCATTCCTTGTTCTTGCCACTCAAAACCCTATAGAACAGGAAGGAACCTATCCTTTACCTGAAGCCCAGGTAGACAGGTTTATGTTGAAGTTACGTATTGATTATCCTGATAGAAATGAAGAACGTAAGATTATGGATCGTATGGTAGAAGGTAATAATCTTTCTGTTAAACAGATAATCACACCTGAAGATATTATAAGGGCCAGAGATATTGTATCCCGTGTATATATGGATGAAAAGATAAAGGATTATATAGTGGATATAGTTATAGCCACAAGAGATCCTGAAAGATACGGTCTCAAGATAAAGGATCTCATTGAATATGGTGCATCACCGCGTGCCACTATTAATCTTGCCCTTGCTTCAAAGGCCTATGCCTTTATCAAAAGAAGAGGGTTTGTTACCCCTGCAGATGTAAAGGCTGTGGGGTTTGATGTAATGCGTCATAGAATTATTCTTACCTATGAAGCAGAAGCAGAGGATATTACCCCGGAAGAAATAGTAAAGAAGATTTTTGACACGATAGAGGTGCCTTAGGGCGTAATGCGTAATGCGTAATGCGTAATGGGTTTACATTCGCATCACGCATCACGCATCACGCATCACGCATATGATACCAAAAGAATTAATAAAGAAAATAAAAAGACTGGAAATAAAAACTAAAAACCTTGTAAATACACTTTTTTGCGGTGAATACAAGAGTGTATTTAAAGGCCGTGGTATGGAATTTTCCGATGTAAGAGAATATACCTACGGAGATGATATGCGTTTTATTGACTGGAATGTTACTGCCAGGATGCAATCTCCCTATGTAAAGAAATTTATGGAGGAAAGGGAACTGACAGTTATATTTCTTGTAGATGCCAGTAATTCAGGTTCTTTCGGTTCTGTTGACAGAATGAAAGGCGAACTGGCAGTAGAAATATGTTCAGTTCTTGCTTTTTCCGCGATTAAAAACAGTGACAGGGTTGGTCTTATAATCTTTACAGATAAGGTTGAAAAATATATAGCACCTAAAAAAGGGAGAACTCATGTACTCAGGGTTATAAGAGAATTATTTTATTTCAAACCTGAAAACAGAGGCACCAATCTGTCTGTTGCTCTGGATTTTCTCTCGAAAGTTACAAAGAGGAGTTCTGTCGTGTTTTTAGTCTCAGATTTTATCGCAAAGGGTTATGAATCATCCTTAAGGGTTGCAGGAAGACGTCATGATCTTATTGCTATTGATATAACAGATCCCAGGGAAGGAGAACTTCCTTCCATAGGTTTTATAGAACTGGAAGATGCTGAAACAGGAGAAACCCTTCTTGTTGATACTTTTTCTTCAGATATTATAGAGAATTTTAAACGAATGAGTGAAAAGGCAGACTTTGAAAAAAAGAATGTTTTTACAACTAACAGAATAGATGCAATAGAAATAAGAACAGATGAACCATATATTATGCCACTGGTGAATTTTTTCAGAAAAAGGGCCAGGAAACAGTGAGCAGTTTTATCAGTGAACAGTGAGATATTTAAATATATCATAATATAACGTATTACTATTAAAGGTGAGTGGTGTTCAGTGAGTGTTGAATGGATGTATGCGTCACGCGTCACGCGTCATACGCCACGATTAAATGACTGGAAATACGCGTCACGCGTCACGCGTTACGCGTCACGATTTATTATATGTATTCTCTTTATGTACATCGCTTTACAGCCCTCTGTGGCTTCCGGTGTAGATATAGCCGTAAAGGTTGACAGGACGGAGATTACTGCAGGGGACGTAATAGAATATACCCTTACAGTTAAATCCGATAAAAATATAAAACCTGCTTTCCCTGAAAAAGGGCTTAATGTAGCTCCTTTTGAATTGCTGGATTATTCAAAATCAGAATCTGAAGAAGAGGGAAAGATTATAAGGAATTATATCTATAAAATTTCTATTTATGAAACAGGAGATTTTGAACTTTCTCCTGTTGTTTTTAAATATATAGTCAATGGTAAGGAAGAAAGCAAAAGTACTGAAAAAGCTATAAAAATCAAAGTGAAAAGTGTGTTACCTGCAGATGCAAAAGATATAAAACCTATAAAAGCTCCACAGGAATTTAAAACACCTGTACCATATCGTTTTATATATATGGTAATGTTAATAATTTTACTTGTTATTCTAGTATTTGTAATATCTTACTTCCTTTATAAAAAATATTTCCCGAAAAAAGTTAATAAAGAAGAAGCTATTCCACTGCTTCCTCCTGAAGAAGAGGCTCATAAATCTATTGATGAGCTTGTTAAATTAAATTTATTGCAGGAAGGAAAAATAAAAGATTTTTATATAACACTGTCTGATATAGTTCGTCGTTATGTAGAAAGAAGATTTACCATTATGACCTTTGAAAAAACTACAGATGAGATTATTTATCAGATGAGACAGAAAGATATAACCTGTGTTAATAATCTGAAAACTCTTCTGTATGATTTCGATCTTGTTAAATTTGCAAAATTAATACCGTCAAATGCGGAATGTAACGGCCATGTTCTTAAAACCAGGAATTTTATAGATGAAACTACTTCAAAAGAAGACGTTTCTTCTGAACCGGCGGAGGTAAAATAATGACAGCACGTTTTGCCAGTCCTGAATATTTATTATTGTTATTAATAGTGCCTTTTCTTGTATTTTATTATTTTACCAGAAGTAAAAGGGGCACTGTAAGATATTCGAGTCTTTCCATTTTAAAACAGATAGGCCCTTCACCCTGGCAGTATGCCCGTCATTCTATGTTTGTATTACGTATGATAGCACTTGTGCTGATTATTATAGCAATTGCAAGACCTCAATTCGGCAGAACTTTTGAAGACATACTGACTCAGGGTATAGATATCGAACTGGCTGTAGACGTATCAGGCAGTATGTATGCAGAAGACATACATCCGAACAGAGTCGAAGCAGCCAGGCAGGTAGTAAAGGATTTTATCAAAGGAAGAGCAAATGATCGTATAGGTCTTGTTGTTTTTGCAGGATATGCCTATTCTCTCTGTCCTCCAACACTGGATTATAATATACTTTATGAGTTTATGGACAAACTGGAAATAGGAATGGCCGATGACGGTACTGCCATAGGTATGGGCATTGTATCTGCCGTTAACAGATTAAAAGACAGCAAAGCCAGAACCAGAGTTATCATATTACTCACAGACGGTGAGAATAACAGGGGCCAGGTTGATCCCATTACTGCCGCAAAGATAGCACAGGCTCTCGGCATAAAGATTTATACCATAGGTGTCGGCCAGGAAGGGGGAGCCCCCATCCCTGTAGATAGCGGCATGTTCGGCAGGCAATATGCCCGTAATCCCGATGGATCTATTATGCTCACAAGGCTTGATGAAGAGAGTTTGAGAAAGATTGCAGACATAACAGGAGGCAAATTTTTCCGTGCCACAGATGAAGAAAAATTGAGAGAAATATATAAAATAATAGGAGAAATGGAAAAAACTGATTTTAAATCAAGACAATATACCAGATACAGGGAGCTTTTTACGAAACCTGTTGTTATAGCTTTTTTCTTGATATTACTGGAAGTAGTGCTTGCAAATACAAGATTTATGAAAATTCCGTAACTGGTCACTGGTCACTGGTCACTGATAACTGTATAAGAAAGGGGAACTCTTTAATGCGGTGGGCAGCTTTTAACTATTTTGAACTGTTGCTTTTTATGCCGGTAGTCATGATTTTTTTTCTTTTTGCCTTTGCCAGGAAAAAGAGAGCTCTTTATGAATTTGCCAGAAAGGGTATAATAGAAAAACTCACCTGTTCTGTGAGTTTTCGACGGCAATATATAAAGGCTTCAATCATAATTCTCGGTATGGTGTGTCTTATTATAGCCCTTGCAAGACCACAGTACGGTATAAAAGAAGAACTTGTTACCCAGAAAGGTATTGATATTATACTTGCTGTTGATACTTCTTACAGCATGAATGCAGAAGATATAAAACCTTCCAGGCTGGAGAGGGTTAAGCTTGCTATAAAAGATTTAATATTAAAACTTCAGGGAGACAGAGTCGGTATCGTAGCTTTTTCCGGTGAAGCTTTCCTTCAATGTCCTCTTACTATAGATTATTCTGCAGTGGATATGATGTCAGATATGTTGAATACAGGCGTTGTACCAAAGCCGGGAACAAATATAGAGAAAGCTATAAGTGTAGCAAGACAGGCTTTTAAAGCCAGAGAAAGACAGTATAAATTACTTATAATCATGACAGACGGAGAAGAAACTGCCGGTAATGCTCTTGAAGCGGCAAAGGAAGCGGCAGGGGAAGGTATTGTTATTTATACAATAGGACTAGGCTCGCCTGAAGGTGCTCCTATACCGGTTCATGATAAATCTGGAAAAGTTGTTGATGTTAAAAAGGGTAGAGATGGGAAAGAAATAATATCCAGACTGGATGATAAATTATTAAAAGAAATAGCAAAAAGTGCCGGAGGAAAATATTTTTCCGATAGAGGTTCGGGTAAAGAAGTAGAAGAAATATGCAAACAAATACTGGCTATGGAAAAAAGAGATCTTCAATCCAATTTATATTCCAACTTTGAAGAACGTTTTCAATATCCTCTTATTGCCGGTTTTTTATTGCTGGTATTGGAATTTCTTATTTCTGAGAGGGCAAGGGCTAAAAAAACATGGAGCGGTCGATTTGAGTAAGAACGTGACGCGTAATGCGTGATGCGTGATGCGTAACGCGTGTGTGAGACTGGAGTGATTGATATGAAACATTTAGCTGCAATTTTTGTTATAATATTGAGTTTTTTCTTCTGTACAGGATGGACCTGGTTTAATCCTTTTAAGAGCAAAGCCCAGGAAGGAAATGAACTGTACAAAGCCGGAAAATATGATGAAGCTCTGAAAAAATATACAGATGCTCAGGTAGAGGATCCCAATGCTGTTTCTCTTTATTATAATATGGGAAATGCCTTTTATCAGAAAAAAGAGTACGATAAATCTATTGAATTATATAAGAAATCCTCTGCCGATACCGATAAGAATTTAGCGGAAAATTCTCTTTATAACACCGGTAACTCCTGCTTCAGAATGAATAAATTTGAAGAAGCAATAAAATATTATATTAATGCTTTAAAACTTAAGCCTGATGATCTGGATGCAAAATATAATCTGGAAATGGCAAGAAAGAAAATGAAAGAACAGCAAAATCAGAACAAAGATAATCAGAATAAGCAGAACCAGAATAATCAGGATAAGCAGAATAAAGATAAACAGGATAAGCAGAAGCAGGATAAACAGAATAACCAGAAGGATGAAAAAATGTCCGAACAGGATGCCCGTATGATTTTGAATGCTCTGGAAGAAGAGGAAAAGCAGAAAATGAAAGATAAAAATAATAAAGAAGGGCTTTTCTTTGGCAACATAGAAAAAGACTGGTAGATAATAACAGTGACCAGTGACCAGTGCCAGTAGAAGGTTGGCCTATGAATATAGTAACTGATAACTGGTAACTGGTCACTGGTCACTGACAAAGGAAGTGTATTTATGGTAAAGCATATTCTATCAATAACAGCAATCCTGCTTTTATCCGTTGTGCCTCTATTTGCCCAGGATGTTTCCATTGAAGCATCTGTGGATAAAGATACAGTACATCTGGATGAAACCTTTACCCTGACCGTAGTTCTAAGAGGCGGGGCAGAATTGAGTATGGCTACCAATATAGATATGCCGCACCTTGATGATTTTGAGGTTATAAATCAGAGCAAGAATACAGTTTTTTCTATAATTCCCGGTCAGGCGGAAAGTACACAGACTTTACAGTATGTACTTCAGCCTCTTAGAAGCGGAAAATTTGTAATAGATTCCATAGAATTTCACTCTGCCGGAAAAACAGTTAAGAGTAACCCTATACAGGTTACGGTTGAAGATACTGTAAGCCCTACGGTTGCTGTCCCGACCTATGTTCCTCCTAAATCCTATCAGATACCTGACAAATATTCTTATTATGATGATAAAGATATGTGGGCGGAACAACTGGTTGATATAGAAAATCCCTATGTTAATCAGCAGGTAACCCTTACCTTTAAGTTTTATTATAGAACGAGTCTCTCGGGAGATGCACAGTATCAACCTCCCGATACTACAGGTTTCAAGGTTGTAGAACTTCATAAATCCAGCATTTCCTCCACCGAAAAAATAAATGGTATTGAATTCAATGTAGATTGTGTAAAGCTGGCACTTTTCCCTGTATCTGCCGGAGATAAAACTATAGGTCAAACTATGCTCAATGTTCCTGTTGATTTTTTTGATTACAAAACGTTAAAAAGCAATAAAAGTAATGTCCATGTAAGAGCACTGCCTGCAGAGGGAAGACCTTCTTCTTTTTCCGGCGCAGTAGGGGAATTTATGATTTACGGTAAACTGGACAAAGAGGAAGTAGAAATAAATCAACCTGTCTCTCTGGAACTTACTGTCGAAGGTTTTGGAAATGCAGATTCCATAGGTCAGCCTGTTCTTGCCGGCATTGATGGTTTCAAGGTGTATCCATCAGGCAGCACCGCCAATTCTACAGTGAAAGATAATCTTGTTTACGGTCAGAAAAAATTTAAATATGTCCTTATGCCGTCAAAAACAGGCATAATTTCTATACCTGAGATCAGGTATGCGTATTTTAATCCTAAAGAAGGAACATATGAGACTATAAAAACAAAGCCTTTTAAGGTTACTGTACTGGAGGGAAAAGGAAATTCTGCCACTTCTCCTGACCCGAACGTACAGCAGGAGATAAAAATAACAGGGCACGATATAAACCATATAAAAACAGATATTTCTCTGAATAATGAAAATCCTTTCCTTTATAAAAATTTTGCTTTGAGGATTTTTATATTTATCCCTCCCATTGGTTTGCTTTTATCGTTTTTCCATAAAAAACATTTAAACAGACTTAATAATGATCAGGGCTTTGCACGTTTTACGAAAGCCTATAAAAAGGCCAGATTAACCCTTTCGAAAGCCGGGCATGGTGAAATAGATGATACAACTTTTTATTCTCTTATTTCCAGAGTAATTACAGATTATATTGCAGATAAGCTCAATCTTCCGTCTGCAGGTCTTACGCTGGAGCATATGTGTTCTGTACTTGAAGAAAAGAAAATAGCACCTGAGATAATAGAAGAATTTAAAAAATTATATGCAAAATGTGAATATGCCCGTTTTGCTCCCGGTTCTTCTACGGAACAGGGCAGAAAAGAAATACTGTCCCGTACTGAGAAGATTTTGAATTCTCTGGCAAAGGTAATATGAATGTCAAGAGTGATATTTATTACTGAAAACTGATCACTGGTCACTGATCACTGGTCACTGAAACAGGGGTGTGGTCTATGAACAAAAAGATTTTTTTTATACTGGTAATGCTTGTTTTATGTGTTCCTGTTGTATGCTACGGTAATCATCAGGATTATGAAAGTAAATTTAAAGAAGGAAACAGACTGTATGAAAAAGGTGATTACAGAGGAGCAGAAAAACTCTATGAAGATCTTATTAAATCAGGAGTTGTTAATTCTGCACTTTATTATAACGCAGGTAATGCTTCCTTCAAGGCAGGTTCTACCGGTAAAGCTATTTTATATTATGAAAAAGCTCTTCGTATAGCTCCGAGAGATGAAGATATAAAACAGAATCTGAGATATATAAGATCTGTAACAGTCGATAAACAAACAGATGAAAACAGTGGTATTGTTTATCTATTATTTTCAGGTTTAAACGGGATATTGTCTCTTAATGAACTTACCATAACGGTTTTTATATTATATGTTATTTTATTTCTGGGAGGTCTCATATATATTTTTTCTGATAGACTTTCTCTGAAGTTTTATCTGAAGATAACCGGTATCGTCCTTTTCTCCATATTCTTTATCTCCACTCTGTTTCTCTGTGTCAGGATATATGAGCAGGACTGTATGAAAAAGGGCATTATCATGGTATCTCTGGAAAAAGCCAGAAGTGGCCCCGGAGAAGATTATACGGAAGTCTTTACCATTCATGAAGGAAGCAGGGTCTATTTAAAGGATGTACTTCAGGACTGGCGTAAAATTACCCTTCCAAACGGTTACAGCGGATGGATAAAAAATAAATCGGTAGAAGAGATTTAAAATCTGAATATGTCCATCTGTGAAATCTCCGTTAATCTCATCCGTTACAATTCCTTGCTAACGATGGGATAAGTAAGGCAGTTAATACCAACAGACATGACCGGAGCGGTCACAACCAGATATGAAAATCAACGGTCAGTGAAGTGACAAATACAGCTTATATCATGCTACTTTACATTATAATTCAATAAAATATACCTGTGCTGCCGTGATATTTTTTTCTCCGGAACACCAGGCAGGCAGACTACTATGTCTAAAGCTAAATAGTATAAACTGGAACGTTTATAACAGTTACAGCTTACATTATGCTACTTTGCATTATAATTCAATAAAATATACCTGTGCTGCCGTGATATTTTTTTCTCCAGAGCACCAGGCAGGCAGACTACTATGTTTATAGTTAGTTTCATAACTATCCATAAATAATGACCTCGTAATGCGTAAAGCGTAATGCGTGATGCGCAGGGATTAAACCCGTCACGCGTCACGCGTTACGCGTCACGACGACTTAAATTCTAATAAGTTATGAAATAC
>JAKPQU010000492.1 GCA_029555925.1 Bacillota bacterium | reverse complement strand
ATGATGGCCTGGGAAGCGAATTCGGATATGAAAATGTAAAAGATATAATAAAATATTCTTTTAATACAGGTTCTGCCAGTATAGGCATAAAAATGGGTAAAAAAACATATTTTGATTATATAAAAAAATTTGGTTTCGGCTCTGTTACCGGTATAGAACTGCCCGGTGAAGGAGAAGGTATCGTAGTAGATCCGAACGAATGGTCCATATCCAGTCTTGCTACTATAGCTTTCGGGCAGGGTATTTCTATTACACCCATTCAACTTGTAAGAGCAGTATCGGCAATTGCCAATGGTGGAAAATTATTGAAACCCATGATAGTAAAAGAAATATTAAGTCCTGAAGGAAATGTTGTTAAAAGCTTTTCTCCTCAGGTAGAAGCTCAGATTTTGAAACAGGAGACTACTGAGAAGATGAGAACAATTCTTGAGGAAGTTGTCTCTGACGGAACAGGTAAAAAAGCACAGATTCCCGGTTATACTGTTGCAGGTAAAACAGGGACAGCCCAGGTTGTGGAAAACGGTATTTATTCTCCTTCCAGCTATATAGGATCCTTTGTTGGATATGTACCCAGTCGCAATCCACGGCTGGTTATGCTTGTTAAGATTGATGTACCAAAAGGTATATACTGGGGCGGGACTGTAGCAGCCCCGGTTTTCAGAGAAATTGCAAGGGAAGCCCTCTGGCATATGGGAGTACCTTCTGAAAAAGAACTGGATAAAAAGTCAAATAATTAAGGGGATTATGTTGCGTGAAATATGAAGAATTGCTGTCACAAATGAATGTATCGGATAGAATGACAGGAATAGCTTATGATTCCAGAAAAGTCAGACCTGGCGATATATTTGTCTGTATAAAAGGTTTTAAAACAGACGGCCATGATTATGTCAGACAGGCTCTTGAGCAGGGTGCTTCTGTCATAGTTTCGGAAAAACTTCTGGATTTAGATGGAAAAACGGAAGTGGTAATTACAGAAAATTCTCGAAAAGCTCTTGCAGAATTAAGCGCAGCCTGCTATAATCATCCTTCATTAAAAATGAAACTCTTCGGAATAACAGGAACCAACGGCAAAACCACTACTGCCTATATGATCGAGCATATAATGAAGAAGGTTTCATTGAAAACCGGTCTTATCGGGACCATAGAAATAAAAATAGGTGATACGAGTAATAAAACTAAAAATACCACTCCTGAATCACTTGATTTACAGGAAATCTTTTATCATATGGTTTCTCAGGGGGTAGAGGCAGTTCCTATGGAAGTATCTTCTCATGCACTGTCTCTATGCAGGGTATGGAACTGCTTTTTTACCGGTGTGATTTATACCAATTTTTCTCAGGATCATCTGGATTTTCATGAAAGTCTTGACGATTACTGGAATGTAAAAGGTACTTTTTTACCTTTACAGAAAAAATTCTCCTGCAGAAATATGTTTTCTGTTTTTAACTGTGATGATCCAAATGTTATAAAACTTTTGCCTCATGGTAACGGAAGAATTTTTGTTTATGGCGTCGGAAGGGAAGGAAGGGATTTCCCGTCCCATGTGGAAGGAGTTTTTGCTTCTGATGTGTCCTTTTCTCCTTCCGGTACTCAATTTAACGTTCTTACAGGAGATGAAATCCGGCCGGTAAAGTTAAAATTAATGGGAATGTTCAATGTGTATAATGCCCTTGCTGCTATATGTACAGGTCTGGCACAGGATATAGATTTTTCTTTGATAAAAGAAGCTCTTGAGGAAATGGAACCGGTTAAAGGCAGAATCTATCCTGTAAATACAGGGAAGGATTTTATATGTATTGTCGATTATGCCCATACTCCTGACGGACTGGATAAGGTTTTAACTGCTGCTAGAGAATTTACTCCCGGCAGATTGATTACTGTTTTCGGATGCGGCGGTGACAGAGACAGGTCAAAACGTCCTCTGATGGGCTCTATAGCTTCACATAAATCGGATTATATTATTATAACGTCTGATAATCCGAGAAGTGAAGATCCCATGGAAATAATAAGTCATATAGAAGAGGGGATGAAAGACTCTGCAGCTAAATATATGATAGAACCTGATAGAAGGCTTGCCATTGGCCATGCCGTGGAACTGGCCCGAAAGGGAGATACTGTAGTGGTTGCAGGAAAAGGTCATGAAGATTATCAGATATTTAAAGACAGAACGGTACATTTTGATGACTGTGAAGTCATATGTGAATTTACAGACAGGAAATAAATATGATCAAGTTAAAAATCGGAGATTTTATCAATTTTATAGATGGTGAACTGTTAAAGGGAAGTCCTGATACTGAAATATTCAATATTTCAACAGACACGAGGACACTGGAGAAAAACTCTCTTTTTATACCTCTTTCAGGGGAAAAGTTTGACGGACATAATTTTATTGATAAAGCTCTTGAACTCGGGGCATGCAGTTTTATATGTTCCCGTCAGGAATTTTCAGACAGAGATTCCAATGTTATATATGTATCCGATCCTCTCAGGGCCTATCAAAAACTTGCCACCTTTATAAGAGAAAAATTTAACATACCTGTAATTGCAGTTACGGGGAGTAACGGGAAAACCACTACAAAAGAACTGCTATACAGTCTGCTAACATATAAATTCAAAAACATATTAAAGACAAGAGAAAATTTTAATAATGAAATAGGTGTTCCCAAAACACTGATGGAACTATCTGAGAGCAATGATTGTGCCGTCCTGGAATTTGCCATGAGAGGGCCGGGAGAAATAGCTTTATTATCGGATATTGCTCACCCTACAGCTGGAGTTATTACTACTGTAGGTGAAGCCCATATTGGCAGACTCGGGTCAAGAGAAAATATTGCAAAGGCAAAAGGAGAACTCTTTACAGGCCTGCCTTCCGATGGTCTTGCCGTTTTAAACAGGGATAATGACTGGTATGATTTTTTATCATCCCTCATATCATGTAAACATATAATAACCTTCGGTTTATCTGAAAATTCCGATGTTTTTGCAGATAATATCCTTGAGTGCGGTATAGAAGGAACTGAACTGGATGTCCATTTTAATAACAGAGTAGAAAGAATCTTTTTTCCTATGATAGGCACTTATAATATATATAATCTTCTGGCCTCCGTTTCAGTCGCTTCTTATTTAATAGAAGATTTAAGTCTCTCTTCTGCGCTGAAATCTTTTATTCCTCTGCCATCAGGGAGAACAAGAATAATAAATACTGAACATATTAAAATTATTGATGATACTTATAATTCCAATCCTCTTGCGGTGAAAAGCATTATTGATACGATGGTAAAACATTTTCCGGATAACAGGAAAATTCTTGTTCTGGGCGATATGCTGGAACTGGGTCAAGAAGAAATAGCTTCTCATTTGAAGGTAGGGGAATGGGTAAGGGAATACGGAATAGATTATTTATTTGCTTTTGGCCCTCTTGGCTATCATACGGCGAAAGCAGCTTCCGGAGCCGGAACAGAGTCTTTTTCTTTTCAGGAAAAGTCTTCTTTAATGGCCGAGCTTTTACATATTATAAAAGCGGGAGATGTTATACTGGTGAAGGGTTCGAGAGGCACGCATATGGAGGAAATCGTTGAATCATTACTGGACAGAATTAAATAAATTGTTGCTTATATGGTTATCCTGCTTTATTCTGACTGTACTATGCAGTTATATAATCATACCTTATTTAAGGAAATTAAAGTTCGGTCAGACCGTTCGTCTTGAAGGGCCGGAAAAACATCTGTCTAAAGCAGGGACTCCCACTATGGGAGGTATGATATTTCCGTTTATACTGATACCTGTCATAAGTCTTGCAGGTAAGTTGACGCCTCAAATAGTGGCTTTTATGACAGTGACAGTTTTGAGTGGTTTTATAGGTTTTATAGATGACTGGATTAAAGTGGCAAAAAAGAGATCTATGGGATTCAGAGCAAGGGAAAAAATGGCCTGTCAGATTTTGCTGGCAACAGGTTTTTCCCTGTGGCTTTATTTTAACGGTGAAACTCTCATACTGGTTCCTTTTGCCGGAGAGATTAATCTCGGTGTATGGCGTATATTGCTTGATATAGTGGCTTTTACAGCCACTGTAAATGCAGTTAATTTTACAGACGGCCTTGATGGTCTTGCATCAGGTACTGTATCTGTTTCTGCCGTTACATTCGGTGTAATGGCTTTTATGACAGGTTCAACCGGTTTAACCTTATGTGCTGTAGTCCTTATGGGAATCTGCAGTGGTTTTCTGTGGGTGAATGTGTATCCTGCAAGATTATTTATGGGTGATACAGGCTCTCTTACACTCGGAGGAGCTATTGCTGCAATTGCCATGATGTTAAGGCTGGAACTTCTTATACTGGTAGTCGGAGGTATTTTCGTAGCAGAAATGTTATCTGTTGTTATTCAGGTAATATCGTTTAAAACTACAGGTAAAAGGGTATTTAAAATGAGTCCAATACATCATCATTTTGAAAAACTCGGTTATCATGAAACTACTATTACATTACGATTTTGTCTGGTGTCAATGCTCCTTGCCATAGGAGGTTTCAATTTATTCCTGGCAACAGGAGTGATTACAAAATGACCGTACAGAAAATTTATATTATTACTTGAATTATAGAATTACGCGTCACGAGTTACGCGTCACGCGTCACGATTGGGGAGTGAGTCGGTGGCTGACAGATTAATAGATATTTCCAGCCTGAAGAAAGTTTCAGTACTTGGTATGGGAAGAAGCGGTCTGGAAGTAGCAAAATTCTTTTCTTCTAAACATATTCCTGTTTTTTTAAGTGACAGGGCAGATAGTAATAAATTGAGCAGAACTCTTTCTATTCTGGATGAACTGCATATAGACTATGAAACAGGGGGACACAGCGACAGGGTCTGGAAGGATGTTTCCCTGGTCGTTATAAGTCCCGGTATATCTATAGAAAGTGACATAGTTAAAGAGATTGTAGGAAAAAATATACCTGTAATAAGTGAACTGGAACTGGCTTTTCAACTTTCTTTAGCTCCTTTTATAGCGGTTACGGGAACTAACGGTAAATCTACTACTACTACTCTGATAGGTAATTTTCTATCAGCCGGTGGATTTGATGTAATTGTTGGAGGTAATATTGGTATACCTCTTGTAGAGAAAGCATATAGTACTACGGAAAAGCAGATAATTGTCGCAGAAGTAAGCAGTTTTCAGCTTGAAACAGTCAAATATTTCAAACCCTCTGTGAGTCTGTTGCTTAATATAACATCAGACCATCTGGACAGACATGGCAGTCTGGAGAATTATCTGGATTTTAAATGCCGTATATTTGAACATCAGAAAGAGGGGGATTATGTTGTAATTAATTATGATGATCCTTTTCTTATGAGAATTGTCGACAGAATCAGGGCTGAAATACTTTATTTCAGCACATGCTCTGAGGTTCCCCGGGGTATTTATGTTTATAATGACAGGATATATTATAAAAACGGCTCACATTCCAGTGAAATATGTCACATAAACGATCTGCCTCTGCCGGGAGAACATAATTTAAAAAA
This sequence comes from Bacillota bacterium, assembly GCA_029555925.1. The sequence goes on along the minus strand of JAKPQU010000492.1, from coordinate 9,497 downwards.
TACTATGGCAGCAATGCTGGCCTCTATGGTATACGGAGTATCTCCCAAAGATATAGTTAACAGTTTTTCTTCTGTTAAGGGCCTCAGGCATCGTATAGAATTCGTTGCAGATATAGAAGGTGTACGTTTTATAGATGATTCAAAAGGTACCAACCCTGATGCTGTTATAGCTGCTCTTAATAGTTTTAAAGAACCTGCAGTACTGATTGCCGGAGGGGTAGATAAAAACATGGATTTTTCCGCCATGTGTGAGTTTATATCTCACAGGGTAAAAGGTCTGGTTTTAATGGGCAGTACCAGTGATTTTCTTTATAAAAGCTGTTCCGGCAATGGCCTTACTAATATAACAAGAGTTTTTTCTATGGGAGAAGCAGTAAATAAAGCTTTTTCTATGGCAGAACCGGGAGATGTTGTAATACTTTCACCGGGAGGAGCAAGTTTCGATATGTTTAAAAATGCAGAAGATAGAGGAGAAAAGTTTGTAGAAGCAGTTAATGCTTTGAGTGAATCACTCAGGTGAAAAATTCAGTCCTTTAGGAGTCAGTGTTTTTACTGACCGGTGAATGATGAATCTTTAAGTCAGGGAAATATATGATTAAGGATATAGAAAATAAAGAAAATGATAGTTCCGATAGAGTTTATGGCATAGACTGGGGATTTTTTCTTGTTACCATAATTCTGGTAAGTTTTGGCCTTGTTATGGTCTACAGTGCCAGTTCTGTAGAAGCATGCAGTTCGTCTATGTACAATTATAACGGGTATTACTATTTTGTAAGACAGTTAAGAGGTGTGGCTATTGGTCTTGCAGGTATATTTATTATTATGAAGATAAGGCTTGAGTATATAAAAAAACTGGCCTTGCCTATCATGTTAATCTCAATATTATTACTGGTTCTTGTCCTTTTTATAGGTGTCGAGAGAAATGGAGCCGTGAGATGGATAGAGATTGCAGGTTTTTCCCTCCAGCCTTCTGAATTGTGTAAAGTATCTCTGGTGCTTTTCATGGCATCTTATCTGTCTGAAAGTAAAAAGAGAATATATAGTTTCTGGCTTGGTGTGGTACCATTACTTTTTGTTGCAGGCATAATTTTTGTTTTAGTAGAAAAACAGCCTGATTTAGGGACTGTTATAGCTATCGGACTGGGCTTTATGTTTATGCTTTATCTTGCAGGAATAAGACGTTTTTATTTGATATCAATGTCTGTTATAGCATGTTCTGTAGGTACGATTCTCATTATGGCAAAGCCTTATAGAATGGCCAGAATGATGTCTTTTATTGACCCGTGGAAAGCTCCGGAAACAGCAGGTTTTCAGATAATTCAATCACTTCTTGCCATTGGTTCCGGCGGTTTCTGGGGAGCAGGTTTCGGTCAGAGCAGACAGAAACTCTTTTACCTGCCGGAACAGCATACAGATTTTATTTTTGCCATTATAGGCGAAGAACTTGGCTTTGCAGGTGTATTATTTACTATTCTTCTCTTTTTGATTTTTGCGTATTTAGGTTTTAAAATAGCTCTTTCCCGGAAGGATCTCTTTTCTTATCTGGTAGCGGCAGGTCTGACAGGAAGTATTGTAATACAGGCTTTCGTGAATATGGGAGTGGCATCGGGGATACTGCCTCTCACTGGAATGACTCTTCCTTTTATCAGTTTCGGCAGTACGTCTATGATAATATCACTCTGGTCTGCAGGTATAATACTTAATATTTCTGCTTCTCCTACTATGTCCAGACATAAAAAGAAGTCTCTTCCGACAAGAAGAAAAACATCTACTACTAAATTGAGAAAGTCTGGAAAAAATATGTATTCTCTGGCATGAGGCGAAATTTATGACTGATACAAATAGAAGAAAATTTCGTATAATAGATGGAGGAAAGGTTTCTTCTCATAAAAAAGAAGATACTTTCAGAATATTTCTGATAATAATTATTTTATGTATAAATCAGTTTATATTCTGTAGCTCAGATTTTTTTCTTATAAGGGAGATTGCTGTTACAGGTTCAAAGTATATTCCTGTGGAGAAAATAGTAGAAAATTCTCAGGTAGTGAAACAGAATATCTGGTATATAATTTTTGATAGAGGTTCTGCTGGATCTTCTCAGGTAGTCAGACGCTTAAAAGATATACCATGGATCAGTAATATATCACTTCAATTTGAACTTCCGGACAGGATAATTATAAATATTAAAGAAAGGCAGCCTATAGCCATAGTAAAAACTGCAGATAGTTCTTTTTATATAGATGAAGAAGGGATTATCGTTTCAACTGTAGATACGTTGAATAACTGGAATTTTCCTGTTATAAGAGGCCTTGATAAAGACATATTTCTGGGGAAAAAATTAATTGTTAATAATTTAGACACTCTGATACTATGCCTGAAATCCTGTGACCCTGATATAATAGAGAATTTTCCTGAAGTTGAGGTTGATGAAAAAGGTGATATTATTCTTTACTCAAGAAATAATATTAAATTTAATCTCGGTGGAGATAAAAAAGAAATACCTGAAAAACTTTCTTTACTTCCTTCTATTTCTCAAAGTATATCAGATAAAGGACTTGCTATAGAGTCAGTTGATATGAGATATAAGAGGTTTGTTCTTAAACTTCATGGGACTACCAAAAAAAATGATAAGGAAATCAGTGTGCTTCATAAAGAGGATTGACCTATGGATGAAATAAAAACAGAAAGTAATATGAAAAACTGGCAGATACCTGTATCTATCGCTTTTGTATTGCTTGGAATTATTATTGTAATTCAATTCAGAGTTCAGCAAAAGGAAGGTTTTCCTTATTCTTCTGTACCTGTGGCGAAGCTTGCCAGTGTAATAAATCAGCTGGAAGAAGAGAGAAACAAACTTCAGGCAGAGGTACAATCACAGAGAGATCAGCTCAATCGATATGATAATGTTACTTCAAAGGATCTCAGTCAGTTAAAAACCTTAAAAGAACAGGTCTTAAATGCCAGACTTATTGCAGGTCTTGTTTCTGTTAAAGGAGAGGGAATTATTGTTCTCCTTCAGGATAGTCTTATGTCTCCTCAGGGAAATGAAGATCCTTACTTTTTTTTAGTTCATGACGTAGATTTAAGGAGTCTTATAACTGAATTATGGTCTGCAGGTACAGAGGCTATATCAATAAATGATCAAAGGGTTATAGCTACAACATCTATAAGATGTGTGGGCCCTGCCATACTGGTCAATACCAATCGCCTTGTACCTCCTTATGAGATAAAAGCAATAGGACCTGCTGAAAAACTGGAAACTGCTCTCAGGATGACAGGCGGTTATGTGGATTCCATGGCATTAAGTATCAGAAACGGTGTTTCTATAAATATAACTCAACAGAAGGATATTAAAATTCCTGCTTATAACGGCCCTCTGGTATTTCAATATGCCATGCCTGATAAGGAAGGAGAATAGTGTTTTATGTTATTACCGTTGCTTGGAGTGTGTATTGGGCTTATAATAGGCTATATTCTTCCTCCTATTAATATACCGGTTGTATATACAAGATATATTTCCGTAGCATTTCTTGCAGGACTCGATACTGTTACAGGGGCATGGAGAGCAGGACTTGAACATAATTTTTGTCTCAGTACATTTATCCTGGGATTTACTACCAATACAGCACTGGCTGCTTTTTTAACCTATACAGGAGATAAAATGGGCGTTGATTTTTATCTTGCAGTTGTTGTTACATTTGGAGTCAGAGTTTTTACTAATTTTGCTGCTATCAGGAGGTGCTTGTATAAGTTATATTTCTCCGGTACAAAATAATAGGAGAAATAAGTTTAAAGTATAGTTTTTTTATTTATCGCTGACAGTTGATAGCTGATAGGCAAAAACAAATTAATCATTTTGTTTATTGTTATTTATTATTAAAAATTATTATTAATTAAATAGTTAAAAGGGAATTAAAAATTTATATAGAATAAAAGTACTATTCGAAAGGGGGATAAAGTTTAATGGACCAGCAGGGTTTAGGAATAGAAAAACAGGCTATCATCAAGGTAGTAGGTGTGGGCGGTGGCGGATGTAATGCAGTTACCCGTATGATTGAAATGGGTGTCCAGGGTGTCGAATTTATAGCCATTAATACAGATGCTCAGGCTTTAGATATGTGTAAAGCTGATTTAAAGATTCAGGTTGGAGCCAAACTGACCAGAGGTTTAGGTGCGGGAGCCAGACCGGAAATAGGTCAGCAGGCAGCAGAAGAAAACAGAGAAGATATAATAAATGCTTTACAGGGTGCTGATATGGTCTTTATTACCGCAGGTATGGGAGGAGGTACAGGAACAGGTGGAGCGCCTGTAGTGGCAGAAGTTGCCAAAAATACGGGAGCTCTTACAGTGGGAGTCGTTACCAAACCTTTTTCTTTTGAATTACGCCAGAAAATGAAACTGGCTGAAGAAGGGATTGCAAGGTTAGAAAATAAAGTAGATACGTTGATTACCATACCAAATGATAGACTTGTTCAGGTAGTTGAAAAGAAAACCACTTTTCGCGAAGCTATGAGAGAAGCGGATGATATTTTAAGACAGGCAGTTCAGGGCATTTCTGATTTGATAGTTATACCGGGAGAAATAAATCTTGATTTTGCTGATGTTAAAACCATAATGAGTAATGCAGGCTCGGCCTGGATGGGTATCGGTATAGGCACAGGTGATACCAGAGCAGTAGACGCGGCTAAAGCAGCCATCTCCAGTCCGCTCCTTGAGACAAATATCAACGGAGCTAGAGGAGTACTGTTCAATATTACAGGCGGAGAAGATTTGACACTTGCCGAGATCAATGCAGCTTCAGAGCTTATTGCAGATGCAGTCGATCAGGAGGCCACTGTTATTTTCGGAACAGCCTGTGATGAAACTATGGAATCTGATGTGAAAATTATTGTAGTTGCTACAGGATTTGGCAGTATGAAAACACCTGAAGTCCCGAGGACTGCTAAAACTACTGTTATAACTCCTCCGAGAAAACCTACTTTCTCTACTTCCGATATAGATATTCCTGCTTTTTTAAGAAGGAGAGATTAGTGGTAATGTGGAATTATAATTGAGTAACATAATACACGAGAGGAGGCTTTGGCCGGGACGGCCGAAATATTATGGGCTATGACGGTATAAAATGCGGTGCCATTTTAGATGAAACAATAATGCTCTTAAAGCTGGCATCCAGCCTTTCGACTTTAGATGAATTTGACAGGGAAAGTCATAAAATCCTGTCATCCAGGAGCACTCAAACAAAAAATAAATATATTGAGGTCATAAAAGAGAGATTTTTGAATTTTACAGACGATGGTAAAATTATCCATACGCCTCTTTTAACATTGATTAATCTTGACCACCTGGAAGACAGTGTAAAAAAAGAAATAATATTTTATCACCTGGCATCTGTAGAAGCAGTGATTCTTCAAATATTATATTATCTTTATAATTTCCTTCCTCAAAAGAAAGAAATCAGTAAAACGAATTTTAAAAGCAGTGTTTATCTGTTAATGGATAAAGAAAGTTCTGCTATGCTTAAGAATTTAAATGATATTCTTGAGGTCTTCGGATTTTTGAGCATAACAGACAGGAAAACTATTAAGTTTGATTATTATCCTGTAAGCTGGCAGGCCTTCATATATGCTCTTTATCACCATTACCAGGAAAACAGAGAGAAAAAAAAGATAAGTTTATCCATGACAGATGTGTTTGAATCTGTACTGCCAAGGATTTTTCTTGTTAATTTACAGCATATGCAGAAGATTCTTTCTATAACAGAAGACCTGTGGCTTATAAGACCTGCAGGTAAGGGTTTTCAGAATAATTTTTTACTTATGTCATCACTTGAACGCGTTGTACAGGCTTTTTAAATTCCAATGGACTGGGAATTGACTAAATGGAGAAAAGACAGGCTTCACAGGGAAAAGTCTCTTGTTGCCTTTTCTCATGGGGCTTCTGTCAGAGTGGCACTGGCTTATCCAAATATTTATTATGTCGGTATGTCCAGTCTTGGCTTTCAGGTCGTTTATGATATACTTAATTGCCATAAATATGCTTCGGCAGAACGTTTTTTTATCCTGATTATATGTCTAAAGGTTTATTTTCCATTGAATCAGGCATCCCCCCGGATAATTATGATATAATAGGTTTTTCTGTTTCTTTTGAACTGGATTATATAAGAATTCCTCAAATGCTTTCTCTCGGAGATATTCCTATTTATTGTTCAGAGAGAGAAAATCCTTTCCCCCTGATCATTGGAGGCGGTGCTTTCAGTTTTTATAATCCCGAACCTCTGGCAGATTTTTTTGATGCCATAGTTCTTGGAGAAGCAGAAGAACCAGTTGTTGAACTTGTAGATGTGGTTCATAATTTTAAATTGTCAGGTAATAGAGATAAAAGTCAATTATTAAAAGATATTTCAAATATTGATGGTATTTATGTTCCTTCTTTACATGCTCATTTCACCAGTGCAAAAAAGTATTATTTAAGAGATTTGAATCGTTTCAGAGGATCTTCATCTATTATAACTCCTGATACGGAATTTAAAAATATGTGTTTGCTTGAAATAGCAAGAGGATGTAAACATAACTGTTCTTTCTGCATGGTAGGAAAATGCATAAAACCTTACAGAACCAGAAACCTGGATTCTTTAAAGGAAATACTTAAGGATGCAAAATCTCTTACCGATTCTATCGGTTTGATTGCTCCCAATGTCAGTGATTATAAAGATATAGATGAACTGTGTTCATACATTATATCTCTTGGTATGAAGATTTCCTTCTCCTCTTTAAGGGCAGACACTATTACAGAACATATGATTTCTTCCCTTGTAAGGTCCGGCCAGAAAACCATTACCCTTGCTCCGGAGACAGGACAGAGACTCAGGCAATTCTGTCGCAAGTTTATAAGTGATGACGATTTCTTCAGAGCCGTAGAAATTTCATTAAAAGAAGGAATAAAAAATTTTAAATGTTATTTTATGATAGGACTCCCTGGTGAGACAAAAGCAGATCTGGATGAAATAGTGCGTTTTGTCAGAACCATGTGTGACAGAGGTGACGTGAAATTATATTTGAGTATAAATCAATTTATTCCGAAACCTGCCACAGACTTTGCCTCTTTTCCCATTGTTTCTATGGATGAAATGGAGGATAAAATTAAATTTTTGAAAGATAAATTTAGAAAAATTAAAAATGTCAGATTGAAATTTGAAAGTTTGAAATGGTCTTTGATACAGGCCGTACTCGCTTCGGGAGACAGGAACATGAGCAGAATAATTTTTTTAGTTAGTAAATCTAAGAAGGAGAACTTTCAGAGTTGGAGAAAAGCTTTAGTGGATCAAGATTTTTGTAGTCGTGACGCATAACGCGTAACGAGTAACGGGAGGGAATATTTTACTGAAAGTAATGTGCTATGCAAGCCGGTTAATCCCAAAACGTGACGCGTCACGCGTGACGCGTCACGCGTCACGATTTTATAAAAGGAGGTGTTTACTGGTTTCCTTTTGAGACCAGGAGGCATGGCCCGTGAAAAAATACTTGTTGTAGATGATGAAAGAAATATTGTGGAATTAATGAAATTCAATTTGAAAAAAGAAGGTTATGAAGTAGCTACAGCCTTTGATGGTATGGAAGCTCTTAGAGTTGCCAGAGAGGAGAAGCCTGACCTTATAATACTGGATTTGATGATGCCGGAACTCGGAGGGCTTGATGTATGTAAAACCCTGAGAAAAGAATCTAAAGTTCCGATTATAATAGTTACGGCCAAGGGAGAGGAAATTGACATGATCCTTGGACTGGAACTCGGAGCAGATGATTATGTAACAAAGCCTTTCAGCCCGAAATTGTTAATAACCAAAATCAGGACTGTTCTCAGAAGAACAGGACAGAAAAGTGATGAACAGGAAGAGTTGCATTTTGATAATCTTCATATAAATCTGATTAAACATGAAGTCAGGCTGAATGATAAAAAAATTGATTTAAAACCGAAAGAATTTGACCTGTTAAAACTTCTTGCTACCAGTGCAGGTAAGGTGTTTACCAGAGATTTCCTTCTTGAACAGCTCTGGGGCTATGATTATCTGGGGGATACAAGAACTGTTGATGTTCATGTAAGAAGGCTCAGACAGAAAATTGAAGATAAACCGAGTAATCCGAAATATCTGAAAACTGTCCATGGCATAGGTTATAAATTTCAGGGGGAGGAAGGTTAATACATAAGAGCTATGAGCGTTTATACCAGACTTTTAGAATGTGCAGTAGAATGTGGTTTCGATGCTGTAATAGGTTTAAATAAATCAGGAAAAATACAGCTCTTTAATTCTATGGCAGAACTGGTTTTTTCCGTTAAAAGAGATAAAGTAACAGGAGAAAAATATGATGTTCTGGATAATGAAACCTTTGTAGAGTTTGTAGATGAAGTTTTTAAAGATTCAACACTGGGAGCAGTGGAGAAAATACTGGAGTTACCTGATAAGAAGGTTTTTTCAGTATTTTTAGTTCCTCTTGTAAAAGGTGATAAGCTGGACGGCTTAATAGTTATTATGAGAGATTTTACTACACTGAGAAATATTGAGAAAGCAATGGTTCAATTTGTAGGAAATGCTTCTCATGAATTTCGAACGCCTCTTACATCTATAAAGGGATTTGTTGAAACTCTTCTGGAAGGCGCCTACAGTGAACCAGAGGTATGCAGACGTTTTCTTCAGGTTATAAATGACGAAACCAACAGGCTTGTTCGTCTTACAGTAAGTTTACTTGATGTGACTTCTTCTATGTGCGGAAATAAAGAGAGGAAAATTAAATATGAACTTGTTAGTATTCTTGATATAATAAATAATACTCTCGAAAAACTTACCCCCTTTGCCCAGAAATATTTTCTGGAATTTGTAGTTAAATGCCCTTCCAATACGTCTCTTATTCTCACCGATGTAGATCGTTTGACTCAGGTTTTAATTAATATTATAGATAATGCGATTAAATATACAGGTTTAAAGGGTAAAGGAAAAATTACCATTCAGGTCAGGGAACTTGAAGAAACTATTGAAGTTTCCGTTATAGATACAGGCATTGGCATACCGAAAAAAGATATTGATAAGATTTTTCAGAGGTTTTATCGCGTGGACAGAGGCCATAATCAGGACGTAGGAGGCACAGGTATAGGTCTTTCGATTGTAAAAGATATACTTTCATCCCTTGGCGGTAATATATCCGTAGTAAGTGAACCGGGACAGGGCAGTACATTTATCATTACAGTTCCGAAGAATAAATCCCAGGAGTAATTAATGGAAGTTCCTTTAGCTGATTTATGTAAAGTAATTATTAATCTTACCGTGGAAAAGGAGATCAGCCGGGGTATAAATGAGACTCTTGAATTTTTACGTGTTATCTTTTCTATAGATATTATTTCTATCTTCAGAATCCACACAGATTCGACACAGGTTCTTGTAGATCAGGATTTCCGGTGTACCTGTAAAGGCCATAGTGTGAATCCATTGCTGCAAAATGCACCTATTG
>JAKPQU010000489.1 GCA_029555925.1 Bacillota bacterium | reverse complement strand
AAAAATTCGTTTTTTCTATAGTATTAGAAATTAACCAGGGGTTAATTTATTGTCTGTAAAACAAATTAAATAAGGCAAATTATTTTTCTTCGTAAGAGCCTGTCAGGCAGAAGCTGATACATGGTTACGAATTTACCTGTTACGGTACTAAGTGAGAAGTGAGAAGTGAATAGTGAAAAGTCAGAAACCTTATCTAGTATGGTTTATAACATATTGAAATATTAATCGCTTATGCTCAGGTCAGTAATAAAAGAGAGAAGGTTTTTCGTATGACATTCCACAGCATACTATGTGAAAGAACTGAAGATAGCATAAAAGAAGAAATGGTTGCTGAACCTGATTTTTTTGTTGATTTAAATCTTGATCAGATTATAGACTCCATTACAGCTGGGAAACAGGAATATAATTTAAAACCATTTTTTCACACTTCCCTCTATGATATTGATGCAATCAAATATCGTCATGAAATAATGAAGGATCTTGAAAATAAAATTTTATTTGAACATATAAAATCATTTGCGAAAGCAATGCGCACAATGTATGAACATCTTGCCTGTGCAGATAAGTTTTGCTACAAATATCAGAAAAATAGATGGTTTTTAGATGCAGTGGAAATTTATTGTAATGCCGTAAATTGCCTCGTAAGTGATTTATCTCCTGTAAATCTAACATCCCGTGGATTTCTGCTTTTTCGCGAATATTTAAAGGCTTATACAGCTTCTAACCCTTTCCTGTCTCTTCTGGCAGAAACAAAAAAACTTATAACCGATTTATCTGGAATCAGATATTGCCTGCTTATAAAAGGTAACGGCATCACTGTTCGTAAATATGAAGATGAAATGAATTATAGTACAGAGGTTGAAAAGACATTCGAGAAATTCAAACATGGAGCAGTTAAAGATTACAGTGTTGAATTTTCCGACTGGCCGGAAATGAACCATGTTGAAGCACAGATACTGGATTTTGTAGCACAATTATATCCGGAGATATTTTTAAATCTGGAGAATTACTGTATAGCAAACATTAATTATATGGATAACAAGATAGCCATTTTTAACAGGGAAATACAGTTTTACGTTGCTTATCTGGAGTATATGGCCATATTTAAACAGGCTGGCCTGAAATTTTGCTATCCCAAAATTTCCAATAAAAGCAAAGAAGTTTATAATTATGAAGGATTTGATTTAGCCCTGGCCTGTAAACTTATTAGCAGGGATTCATCTGTTGTCTGTAATGATTTTTACCTGAAAGACAAAGAGCGTATATTTATAGTATCAGGTCCAAACCAGGGCGGTAAGACAACCTTTGCCCGAACGTTCGGACAGTTACACTATTTGGCCGGACTGGGCTGTCCTATCCCCGGCAGAGAAGCACAAATTTTTCTATTTGATCAGATATTAACGCATTTTGAAAAAGAAGAAACCATAGAAAATCTTCATAGCAAGCTGGAAGATGATCTGTTTAGAATGCGCTCGCTTCTGGACCGGGCTACACCGGGCAGTATCATAATTATGAATGAAATTTTCACTTCCACAACATTAACAGATGCATTATTCCTGTTCAAAAATATTATGAAAAAAATAATTGAACTTGATCTCCTGTGCGTTTGCGTGACATTTATAGACGAATTATCAAATTTGAATGAAAAAACCGTCAGTATGGTCAGTACAGTATTACCGGAAAATCCGGCATGTAGAACATATAAAATTGTAAGAAGACCTGCGGACGGACGTTCATATGCTATATCAATAGCTGAAAAATATCGGCTTACATACGATTATTTAAAGGAGCGCATAAAATCATGAAAGCTTTCCTTATGTATAAAGATCGTGATTTCGACCTTAAACAGAAATTACCGTGGAATGAGCGGCTATTGATACAGGATCTGGAATTAAACACTTTATTTAAAGCTATGGCTATAGATGATGATTTTCTATTTGACGTTGCGAAAAAAACGGTTTTGACCGGCGTAAATAATGATATGGACACAATCCTCTATCGACAGAATATTCTCAGGGATTGTCTGAAAAATTCTACTATTGTCAGGGATATTTATGATGTCGCAATAGAAGCACTTGAAAGAGAGAAAAAGACTTTATGGGGAATTTTTGCCAGATCTCCATCACTGTATAGCTCAATAGAATTGTTGCAGATATTTGTAGAAATTCTAAAAAAACTAAAGAATATAGCTGATATTCATGCATGTAAATTTGAGTCGGAAGGTTTTACGACATTTTTTCTGATGCTCAAAAAAGAACTTGGTGACGAATATTTTGCAACTATTCGAAATCATTTAGTAGCCCTGAAATTTCGTAACGGAGTTTTAATCAGCGCTGAACTCGGGAAAGGCAATAAAGGCGTCAATTATATACTTCGTAAATCACAGGAAAACAAACAGAGCTGGATGGAGCGGATCTTTTCCCAGAAACCACCGGCTTATACCTTTTATATCAATGAGCGTGATGAAAGAGGCGCCAGAGCCATGTCGGAATTACAGGACAGGGGGATCAAGCCTGTTGCCATTGCCCTGGCGAAATCAGCCGAGCATATTCTCAACTTTTTTATTATGTTGCGAACCGAATTGGCCTTTTATATAGGTTGTTTAAATTTATACCGACAACTCGTTCAAATAGAATGTGCTATATCTTTTCCCGTTCCTGTAGGGTTTAAGGAACGAAGACATGTTTTTAAAGAATTATATGATGTCTGTCTGGCGTTAACTATGAAACAAAACGTAGTAAGTAACGATATGAATGCTGATGATAAAAACATCGTAATCATTACGGGAGCCAACAGGGGAGGAAAATCGGTTTTTTTGAGAAGTATCGGTTTGGCCCAGTTAATGATGCAATGTGGTATGTTTGTAGCGGCCAGGTCTTTCTGTGCCAATATCTGTAACGGACTTTTCACGCACTACAAACGGGAAGAAGACACCGATATGAAGAGCGGAAAATTAGATGAAGAACTTGGCAGAATGAGTAATATTATAGACAATATAAAGCCGGATTCTATGGTGCTCTTTAATGAATCCTTTGCTGCAACAAATGAAATAGAAGGTTCGGAGATTGCAAGACAAATAATCTACGGATTAGTGGAAAAAGGTATCAAGATTTTCTTTGTTACTCATTTATACGAATTTGCCCGTAGTTTTTATGACAAAAAAATGAAAACTACTATTTTCCTGCAGGCTGAAAGAGAAGCAGACGGAAGACGAACTTTTAAATTAATCGAAGGCGAACCGTTGCAAACCAGCTATGGTGAAGATTTGTATAAGAAAATATTCGGCAATGTATGATATGCTAATGAAGTGAGTAGTAAATAGCCAGAAAACCTTATTTAATCTGGTTTATAATATAAATATTACTGAGATGAGCATAAATAATACATATATGCTCTCGTGACGCGTAACGCGTGACGCGTGACGGGAGGAAAACTTTTACTACATGCTTATGTTCTGGTCAGTAATAGCGAGGGTGGAGTTATGAGTGCAAAATTAATACTTCGTAAAGGTCAATCAGATAAAATTTTTATTCTTGAGAGTAATAGTATTAAGATTGGCTGTTATCCCGACTGTGATTTAATAGTAGAGAAAGATAAATTTATATCAGGTATTCATGCTCTTATAATATATTCGGAAGAACATTATTTTATTCAGGATAATAACAGCACCAACGGAACTTTTATAAATGGTCGGAGAATAGACAGACAAAAATTACAATCAGGAGATATAATAGCTATTGGAGATACAGAATTTGAATTTGTTTCCACCTTTATCTCTTCTCCTATAAAAAAAATAACCATAGGAAGAAACCCTGACAGTCATATTTACTTAAACCATGTACAGGTCTCATGGCGTCATGCTACAGTTTATTCTTCTCCTGAAGGTAATTTTTTTATTCAGGATAACAACAGCATTAATGGCCTGTATGTTAACGGAATAAAAACAGAAAAAAAGCAGCTTGATAAAGGCGATATTATACAGATAAGTAAATTTAAACTTATTTTTGACGGAGAACATATAAAAAATCTCTGTGAAGAAGGCAGATTAAGACTTGATGCTATAGGCCTGACAAGAACGGTTTCCGAAGGTAAAACCATATTAAATGATATTTCATTATCGATTAATCCATGCGAATTCGTAGCCATAGTAGCTACAAGTGGTGCGGGGAAATCGACTCTTTTAAAGACCATCAGCGGAGTTTATCCTAAAGACAGAGGAGAGGTATTTATAAACGGGGAAAATTTTTATGATAAAATAGATTTTTTCAGGAGTCGCCTCGGATATGTGCCTCAGGATGATATAGTGCATGAAGAACTGGATGTATATAAAGCTTTATACTATGCTGCCTCTTTACGACTTCCTGAAGATACAAAAAAAGAAGAAATAGATAATATTATAGATCTCGTAATTAAAGAACTTGAACTGGAGGACGGCAGATATACTCAGATAAAAAAATTAAGTGGCGGTCAGAGGAAAAGAGTAAGTATAGGTGTGGAACTACTTACAAAACCCGATTTATTTTTCCTCGATGAACCTACTTCAGGGTTAGATCCTGCTACCGAAACAAGAATGATGTCTTTATTACGAAAACTTGCAGATCAGGGAAGAACTATTATACTGGTTACGCATGTTACGAAAAATGTAAAATTCTGCGACAGGATTATTTTCCTTGCCAAAGGGGGCTACCTGGTATTTTTCGGCTCACCTGAAGAAGCTTTTTCTTACTTTCAGGTAAATGATTTCACCGAGATATATAATCTAATTGAAACCAGGGGAAGTCCGAAAGAATGGGCTGAAAAATTTAAACTATCGTCCTGTTATAAAGAAGGCCTTCTTAAGAGATTGAAAGAAACAGATATGTTTCAGTCAAAAAAAACCCGTATTCTGTTACAGAAAGAAATGCCTCACAGAGGAGCTTCATCAATCAGACAGTTTTTTATACTTTCCAGCAGATATTATGAGATTATGTTAAAGGATATAAAAAACCTTGCTATAGTAATCCTTCAGGCTCCTATTATAGCAACTCTTCTTGCACTGGTATTTAAGAGAGATATATTCAATGATGATCCTAACATAGGTGATGGAAACGCTGCTCTTACACTTATATTTTTTTTAGTCTGTATTTCTGTCTGGTTCGGCACATCAAATGCTGCAAGGGAAATTATAAAAGAACATGTTATTTATGAAAGGGAAAGGATGATAAATCTCCAGGTAATACCATATGTATTATCCAAGTTTGTGATTTTATCCATTATATGTCTTATACAATGTGCCATACTTCTCGGCATAGTTGTAATGGGAGTCAAATTTCCCGATAATGGAAATCCTGGTTTTTATGCAGATATGTACTGCTGCATTTTTCTTACATCACTTACAGGAGTGGGTATGGGTCTTCTGGTTTCTTCTGTAGTTTCCACTGTAGACAAGGCAACAAGTATCGTTCCTATGCTTTTAATACCGCAGCTTATATTTTCAGGTGCCATAATACCTTTTAAAAATATGGATAAAGTCAGCAAATTTATATCCAATTTTATAGTGAGCAGATGGTCAGTAGGTCTACTCGGTTGCCTTGTAAATCTGAAAGATATACTTCCGAGACATATGAAGGATTTACTGGAAGAAACCTTTGATATAAATATTCAAAAACATTTTACTGTTCTTTCCTGTTTGTTTATAATATTTTTAATTCTTACATGTTTTTTTCAGAAAAGAAAGGATAAGAATAAAAATTAACGTTGAATATTCGGCTATTATAGTTAGTTTCATAACTAACCATAAATAATGACCTCGTAATGCGAAAAGCGTAATGCGTGATGCGCATGGATTAAACCCGTCACGAGTTACGCGTCACGACGACTTAAATTCTAGTAAGTTATGAAATACACTATAAATTGCTTCTTTGTTAATTTTGATGAGTTAGTATAATAATTATATGGCTCAACGGAACAGGATAATGTCAAATAATAAGAGTAAAATAAACGTAAATAAGCAGGTATTACATGACTGGCATTGCGAAACAGTTGAAAATATTTTATATCTATTGGGTACCGGTATAAATGGCCTTTCTGCAAAAGAAGCTAAAAGCCGTCTCAAGGAATTTGGAGCAAATGAACTGGAAGAGAAAAAATCCAAATCTGCCTTTATATTGCTTCTGGAACAGTTTCAAAATTTTTTAATTATTATACTGGCTGTAGCAGCACTTATTTCCGGTGTCAGAGGTGAACTGGTAGAGGCAATTACTATCATTGTAATAATAATTCTTGCAGGTTTTCTGGGATTTATTCAGGAATATCAGGCAGGAAAAGCTATTGAAAAACTAAAAAAAATGGCTCCCAATCAGGCAACTGTGTTAAGAAGAGGGCATGAATATGTTATCCCTTCAAGAGAGCTGGTTCCAGGAGATATATGCTTGATTAAATACGGCGATATAATACCGGCCGATGCAAGGCTTATAGAAGTAATAAATCTTAAAGTAAATGAATCATCGCTTACAGGAGAATCTATTCCTGTAGAAAAATGTGTTGACCCTGTTGCAGGGAAAGATATATTTCTGGGAGACAGGAAAAATATGATTTATACCGGTACAGGTGTCAGTTATGGAAGAGGTAAAGCCGTTGTAGTTGCAACAGGTATGAAAACAGAATTCGGAAAAATTGCAGGTCTTATTCAATCTAACGGAACCAGAAAAACTCCTCTCCAATATAATCTGGATCAGCTTGGCACACATCTTGGTATATTTTCTCTGATTCTTGCTGGTATTATTGCTGTCTGCGGTGTTATAACGGGAAAAGATATAGAGAAAATGTTTATATGGGGAGTTGCTCTTGCTGTAGCGATTATTCCTGAAGCTCTTCCTGCTGTAGTTACTATAAGCCTTGCTCTTGGTGTAAGGAGACTTGTAAAGAAAAAAGTTCTTATAAGATCCCTTCCTTCTGTTGAAACTCTTGGTGCTACTACAGTAATATGCAGTGATAAAACAGGAACTCTCACACAGAATGTTATGACTGTGAGGAAAATTTATTCCGGCGGAAACGTAATAACTGTCAGTGGAACAGGTTATAATCCGATTGGAGAATTTTTTATACACGATAACAAGATCAACCCAGATGCAGACATGAAAAAAATGTTTGAAATTGGAGTTTTATGCAATGATGCATTCCTTAAACAGAAAGAAAAAAAATGGGAGATAATAGGAGACCCTACGGAAGGTTCACTGATTGTAATGGCATTGAAAGCAGGTTTAAACTATGAAGAAATAAGAAAAAAAATTCCTCGAAGAAGAGAAATACCTTTTTCGTCAGAGACAAAACTTATGACAACAATTCATAATTCTTCTGACGGGACATATGCTTATAGTAAAGGGGCACCGGAGATTATTATAAATGGATGTAATTTTATGTATAAAAATGGTGCAATAGTAATGTTGGAAGAAAATGATAGAGAAGAAATTTTAAATACAGGCAGAATATTCGGCGAAGATGCATTGAGAGTTCTGGCTTTTGCCTTCAAAAAGATTTCAGATGAAGATACTCTTGAAAGTTCACAGAAGAATATGATATTTGCAGGGCTTGCTGGCATGATAGATCCTCCAAGAACGGAAGTAAGGGAATCAATAAAAATCTGTGAAAAAGCAGGTATAAAGCCGGTAATGATAACAGGGGATCATAAATTAACTGCTGTTGCTGTAGCAAAAGAACTGGAACTTATAAAAAATGACAGGGTAATTACAGGTGCTGAACTTGATAAACTTTCAGACGAAGAATTTAATAAAAATATCGAATATACACAGGTTTATGCCAGAATTTCTCCTTATCATAAACTTCGTATTGTAAACGCTTTTATGAATAAAGGATATGTTGTTGCTATGACAGGAGACGGAGTAAATGATGTACCTGCACTGAAAAGAGCAGATATCGGTGTTGCTATGGGTATTACAGGAACAGATGTAAGTAAAGAAGCAGCTGATATGATCCTTACAGATGATAATTTTACTTCTATTGTTTCTGCTGTGGAGGAAGGAAGAAGTATATGTGAAAATATACGGAAATATCTGGTTTTTTTACTCAGTGGTAATATGGGAACAGTATTTGCCATGATAATTTCTATTATTTTGTTCAGGGATTTTCTTCTTGTGGCAGTGCAGATATTATTTATTAATTTTATTATGGATGGCCTTGTGGCGATTGCTCTTGGCGTAGAACCTCCCGAACATGGAATTATGGAAAGACCTCCAAGGAATTTGAAAGAAGGTATTCTGAATAAAAGTTCTCTTTTTTACATAGGAGCTCTTGGGACATGGATATCTTTAGTTACTACCGGGGTTTATTGTTATTCAAGAACCTTACCTGGTATAGATGAAGGCCTTGCCAGGTCAATGTTTTTCGTTACTTTGATTATATCACGTCTTTTTAATGGTTTTAACTGTAAATCTCTCAGAGAATCTATTTTTTATACAGGCCTTACAGGCAATAAATGGCTAATAGCAAGTACAGGCCTGTCGCTGGGACTTACTTTTATAGTTCTTTATGAACATCTATTTAATAAAGCATTTGAAACAAAACCTCTTGAATTTTCTCAATGGTTCATAGTAATAGCTTTTGCTTTTACTGTAATAGTTTTTGGAGAATTTACAAAGTTTTTATGTAAAAAATTTTTTAGATAATACATCGTGGCATAAGGCAGGGAAAGGTTCCCGGAGATTTGCAGGCCTGGGTATCTTTCAAATATTGAAAGATTATAGAAAGTATTAATCTGGTAAATTAGTAACCATTTATCAGCTTCTGCCTGACAGGCTCTTACGAAGAAAAATAATTTGCCATATTTAATTTATTTTACAGACAATAAATTAGCCCTTATTTAATTTTTAATTCTATATAAAAAACTAATTTTTCTTCTCCAGAGCCCGCCAGGCAAAAGCTTTTTACGGATACCATTTTACCTGTTACGGTACTTAGCGTCAGGCTTCTTATAAAGAAGAGTATCCAGGAAACCAACTATAAGAAGCCCTGCTGCAACATAAAGTGCTACACCTTTAAACTGGGCAAATACAAAGGGGCCAACAACTCCTGCTACACCCCAGGCAGTAATCATTATGCCATAAACCTTTCCGATATAAGCAGGCCCAAAGGCATCTGCAGCAAAACCTGGCATAGTTGCAAACCCTCCGCCATAACAGGACAGCAGATAACAGGCAAAAATTGTAAAGAGCATAACATTACTGATATGAGGAAGCATAATATAAAGAACAGCCTGGGTTAAAAACATAATCATAAAAACATTCTTCCTGCCAATAGAATCAGAAAGGCCTGCCCAGAAAAGTCTGCCCAGGCCGTTAAAAATAGAAGCAATTGCTACAATGCTTCCGCCTGCGATGGCGAGAGCTTTCTCATCTGTTATAGTCTTTTTATAAAGTTCCTGTGCCATTGGAGAAAGCTGTGACAACAATCCGATACCTGCGGTAACATTCAGGAAAAGTATTCCCCAGAGCATCCACCATTGAGGTGTTTTTATAGCTTCGCCAAAATTAAAAGAATCTGCTGCAGTGGCACTTTTCCCTGCTACAGGCGTAAAGCCTGCAGGAAGCCATCCCTGGGGAGGATTTTTGAATAACTGGGCAGAAGCAGTCACAAGAACAAGGAAAATAGCACCGAGTATATAAAAAGTATTTGCAACTCCCATACTATTAATCATTCCGGGAGCAATCTTACCCATAAAAAATGCTCCAAAACCAAATCCCATTACTGCAAGTCCTGTAACAATGCCTCTCTTGTCAGGAAACCATCTGATCAATGTGGCAATAGGAGTAACATATCCAAAGCCGTTACCAAGACCGCCAATAAAACCAAAACCTAGATAAAGAAGGGCTATATTACCCACCTGATCGGCCAGACCTGCAAGCAGGGTGCCTATACCAAAAAGAATACCACCGATAGTGGCAACAAATCTCGGGCCTTTCTTATCAAGAAGAGTTCCACCAAAAGCTGCTGCCAGACCAATCACTCCGATACAGATCATAAACGTTACCTGTGTAGAAGTTTCCGTCCAACCATGATTTGTCATAAGAGGCTTTTTAAATACTGACCAGGCATAAACAGCTCCCAGCGACACCTGCATAATCACTCCGGCAATAGCAATAAGCCAGCGTTTACTTTCCAGATTTTCATTACTCATAATAATAACCTCAAATTAAAATTTCACTTCAAGTCTTGTAACAAGCCTGTTTGCAGTATAATCCCAGTTATTGTCAGCAGGCCTTGTGTCATCTTTGACAGAATAAAATTTATAATCCAGTATCCATGAAGTGGTATCACTGAATCTGTACTGTGTGGAAACACCGGGTATAAGCTGGGATTCTTCTATATTTCCGCCATTGTCTTTTATACCTTTTGCTTTATAATATTCCAGATTTCCCTGAACGGAAAAATTATCTGTAAGATCATAGGTAACACCTGTATTAACAAAATGGTAAGAATAATCAGTCTTATTATCTGACACCCTTCCGACTGTTGCTGCAGCATAATCTCTCTGGAAATTCTCATAATCATACATACCCCAGATATGAATTTTTTCACATGCATCATATCTGCCTCCTACCCTTAGATATATTTCACTGCCTTTACTATCGGAAGCATAACGGAATATCGAATCCTGATTTCCATAGGTATTGGCTCTGTTTAATCCTGTAAGAGGATCAATATTGAAATTATTTTCATCCAGTGTATTTCTTGTAGGTTCTATCTGTTTTAAATAGCTGAAATCTCCGTAGACATCTCCCTTTTCAAACTTATAAGACAGACCACCTTCAAATCCCTGCCTGTTTGCTCTGAATTTCCCAAATCTTACGGCATTGCCCCATCTCTGGCCGTATTTCCAGTCCCATCCCGCATGATAACCATCCGTATAGGCTCTGAGCCATGTCTGATGATAAGAAAAAGGATCATAATTGGGAGCAGTATAATCATATTCTCCGTAGAACTGCAAATTATCCAGTTTCACCTGGGCTCCTATATTACCGAGATACCCTTTACCTGTAGGGGTTTCACCATTGTTCATATTCATATTAAATCTGGTACCGGCAAATTCACCGTATATCTTAATATTTTCCTTTATATTATAATGTCCTTTAAAGCCAAAATACTTGGTTTCTCTCGGATCCTGATAGTAGCTGAGCGTTGAAGGAGCAGGGTGATTGGCATAGTCATCATATATCCTGAGGAATGCACCTTCTATATGAAAAACTTTTTCATAATCATAACCAAACCATGCACCGTACATGTAGTTATCATAAAGGCCAGGGTCTGTAGTGCCGTTTGTAAGCATTCTTATGGAGCCGGCACCGTCATTATAGGGATTGCCAAGGGCATATATGCTGTGATCGTTTACCCTTCTGAAAACATTGGAATTTCTGGCCATAAAAAATTCCATGTCTACCGTTTTATAGAGTTTACCTGTTATATTTATTCCTTCCAGAGGATAAACATCTCTTCCTCCGAGACCAATAATACTTCTCTGACCGTAAAAAAGATTTTTCGAGACTTTATTCAGATTATATTCTCCGAATTTAATAGTAAAATCCCAGTTTTCTAAATCACTGTCTACCCAGAGCGTACCCATGTTGGCCTGAAAATTCTGATTCCATATACTGGTAACACCTGTTGAATTATAAGGCACCATAGCTCCCCAGCATTCAATCAATCTCTTATCTCCGAAAGCACTGTAGGCTATAAGATTGCCGCCGCCTTTTAATTTATCGGCAAGTTTTGCCGTTACAGTAAGATCCAGTCTGGATACAAGAGCACTTCCATCGACTAATTTGAAAGCTTCTCCAATAGGATTTAAATATCTGTCAAATCCGGGTCTTATATTGTGAGAATTCGGGTCAGGAGTTCCCGGGCCTGAAACATTACCGCTTTCCGGGGAAGCACCAGCAGTAATACCGACACTTTCAAAGGTGCCGCTCACTTTTATTCTTTCCAGTCCTTCCACTCTGCCTGAAAGTTTACCGAGCGTATCTTCTACATTCGTAACCCTTACTCCAAGAGCATCCAGTTCATTGCCATATTCTTTTATTAATTTATTGATGGCTTCAAGATCGGTTTTTGTTGCATATACAGATAGATCAGGCATCTCAGGAATAGAAGACTGAACCTGTTCCAGTTTTGCAATAACTCTTGCTACAATCATAGCCATTTCATAACGGGTCATAGGTCTTTCACCTTTGAAAAGACCATCGGGATAACCTTCTACAAGCCCTTTTTCTTCAAGCATCTGCACTGCATCATATGCCCAGTGCCCCTGAGGAACATCGGAAAAAGGATCTGCCAGAACAGGTAATACAGATAATAATGATAAAAATAATATTACACTGATTAAAGAAAAAAACTTTTGCACTTTTTGCCTCCTTATAGTTGTTTTAATTATTTCGTGGCATGTAACAAATTATGTGCTACCTGACAGTAACCTGCCCCCATTCAGATGAGGTGAATCACCGGGTTACCGGAATTCAACGATCTTCCAGTCAATCAATTTAACCGGAAGGATTTTATTACATACTCATTACCGATCCAGATAAATTAGTAACCATTTTATCAGCTTCTGCCTGACAGGCTCTTACAAAGAAAAATAATATGCCTTATATAATTTGTTTTACAGACAATAAATTAACCCCTGGTTAATTTCTAATACTATAGAAAAAACGAATTTTTCTTCTCCAGAGCCTGCCAGTCAGAAACTTTTTATGGACACCCTTTTACCTGTTACGGTACTCAAGGAATAATTATTAATAAAGGGAACAATGTATAATATATACGAGGAGTATGTCTTTTTCCCTGCCATATTGAAATCCTTTATAAAAAATTCATATTTACTGAGGAGAGCATGAATAATACATATATGCTCTCGTGACGCGTAACGCGTGACGGGCAGCGGAAAAAAGGCTTTATTGCAGAATTATAGTCACGGTGCTGAAATATTTATTTTTTTTCCATAAATTTTTTCAAATCTTTTCTCTTCCAGTAATACTGCTCAATTGACGGAGGGGGATCTTTCCAGCAACCTCCATTTCTGCCGCCTGAAGGTTTTATATCATGAATGGTGCATTTTCTTGTCTTTTCATCTAAAAATATACAGGTACTATCCATATCAAAAAAACATTTCACAGGTATTACTTTTCCTGCATATTGTCTCTGTTGATGTCTTATAGGCGTAACTACATAATATTTGTTATTTACAATATAAACTGTAAGATGTTTTCTGAAAAACTCATAGGGATCAATCTTTAAATGTTCTGCAATTATAAATATATCTTTTTCAACCAGTTTACATGGACTGCCCCAGCAGCAAAAAGTGCAGTTAGTGCAGTAATTCACTCCCAGATCATAGGCAGAAGGCGGTAATTTAGAACGTAATTCCTGTAATCTCTCATCATAATGATTTATTATATCTGTCATAGAAACCTCCGTATAGTCGTGACGCGTGACGCGTGACGCGTGACGCGAGGGTTACCTGTGATGTATTGTTTAAACCTTATTATTATGCAATATTTATCCGCTAAAGTCAATTTTTTACTTCTATATTTGGCCTCATAAGTAAGTAATTTAACATTAATTTCATAAGTATCCATAAATAATAACCTCGTAATGCGTAATGCGATGCGCAGGGATTAAACCCGTCACGCGTCACGACCACTAAAAAGTAACTATAATTTAAATCTCTGCAGGTTTTTAACATTTATATAAGAAACTATTACTGATATGAGCATAAGCATGTAAAAGTCTTCGTGCCCGTCACGCGTCACGAGAGCAAAATATGTATTATTTATGCTCACCAAAATAAAATTATGACTGAACAAATTATCAATACAAAACCCTGTACTGCCATAGTGTTGGCAGGAGGAAAAAGTAACAGAATGGGAACAGACAAAGCTTTACTTCCCATCAGAGGAATGACTCTGATTGAAACCATAATAAATCAAATAAAAGATTTGTTTTCTGAAATAATCATAAGTGCCTCCGAGAAAGGTAAATATGAATTTTTAAATTATAGAGTAATCACAGACGAAAGACAGGGAGAAGGCCCTCTTGTGGCTATCCTGTCATGCCTTCGTACATCAAAAAACAGGATAAATTTCGTTACTGCCTGCGATACGCCTGATATAAACATTGATTTTCTTAAGAAACTTTTATATAAAGGAGAAACCTTTGATATAGTTGTGCCGAAATATAAAAACGGACGATATGAAGCACTTCTGGCAGTTTACACTAAAAATATCATACCTGCCATAGAGGAACATATAAAAACAAAATCCAGGAAAATTTCGCCGATTTTTACAGGATGTAAAACCAGATATGTGGAAATGGATAATGAAACATGGTATAAAAATTTAAATACAATGGAAGACTACTCTTCTTATATAGAAAAATACAGAGGATAATTATCATACAATGGAATTACAGCAAAAAAACAATAAAACTGGAGAAAATTGGAAAAAATTTCAAAAAAAAAAACAATAATATAGTGTATTCCACAATCCGTTAAATTTAATTAAAACAAGTGACATGCTATCATCCTGGCAATATTTAAAAGCAAATCAATAATTCCATTACAGACCAGAAAAATTCAGTGCAGGAGTAAACCCTGTATCTCTTATTCAATCATGTCCATTTCTCTGAATAAATTTAATCTTTCCTGTGCTTCTTCTTCTGGAAGTCTTTCTATGGCAAATCCGGCATGAATGAGGACATAATCTCCCTCCTTCACATCTTCCAGAAGATCTAAACGTGTTTCAATTTTCATGCCTGATATATCTACAACACCTTTATTTTCCTGTATTTCCAGGACTTTACCGGGAATGGCAAGACACATATTATCACCGCCCTTTATTCGTGACGCGTGACGCGAGTATTAGTCGCATATTTAATTATTTAGATAAACTGCCTATACATAATTTTCATGTAAAGCTTTATTTTACAGCAGTAAAAATGAAAATTCCTGTAACTTTTAATTATAGTTAGTTTCATAACTATCCATAAATAATGACCTCGTAATGCGTAAAGCGTAATGCGTGATGTGCGTGGATTAAACCCGTCACGCGTCACGCGTTACGCGTCACGACGACTTAAATTCTAATAAGTTATGAAATACACTATATTCAATGGAATGTATTTCTTGTAATGATAGCTTTTTCCTTCTTTTTCAGTCACATAAAAGGGATTCTGACAGAGCCGGCAAATTATACATAGGTTAGTCGTGAAGAGTGAAGGGTGAGTAGGGGCGCCCCGCTGTGGTCGCCCGGTGCCGGTGAAAACACGCATCATGCGTGACGTGTCACAATTAAATTAGAGGTTTTAAACAATGATTTCCAGTGCTATAATAAAAATTCAGGGAGTAGTCCAGGGAGTAGGATTTCGTCCTTTTATTCATAAAATGGCTATGGATAGAAAACTATCAGGCTATATACTTAACTGTCCCGAAGGGGTTTTTATAGAAGTCGAAGGTTCCAAAGATAATATAGAAGAATTTTACAGAGATATAAAAAAGAAAAAACCTCCTGCATCACGAATAATTGACACTACAATTAATTATCAATCCCTGAAAAATTTTGAAGATTTTACTATCAAAAAAAGCAGGATGAAGGGGCGTAATGCTATGTTTATATCTCCAGATCTTGCCATATGTCATGATTGCAGAAAGGAACTTGGCGATACAAAAGACAGAAGGTATGAATTTCCATTTATAAACTGCACTAACTGCGGCCCCCGTTACACAATAATAAAAGATATACCATATGACAGAGCTCTCACTACTATGAAAGATTTTATTATGTGCCCTCTCTGCCGGAAGGAATACAAAGATATAGAAGACAGAAGATACCATGCCCAGCCTGACTGCTGTTCCGTCTGCGGTCCCTCCCTTTCATGGTATGCCGGTGATATTGAAGACAGAGAAAAACCTTTAGAGAAAGCCTGTAATGCTTTAAAAGACGGAAAGATTATTGCCCTTAAAGGGCTGGGAGGATTTCATCTCGTCTGTGACGCCAGGAAAGATAAAGCCGTAAAAACCCTAAGGAAGAGAAAAGAAAGACCGGCCAAACCTTTTGCCATAATGTTTCCGAACACTGACATATTAGAAAATTATGCCTTTATCACAGACGAAGCAAAAGAACTGCTCACTGGCTCCATAAGCCCCATAGTAATGTTAAAGAAAAAAGAAAATACAGATCTTTCAGAAGAAATATGTCCGGGACTTGCCCATATCGGCTGTATGCTCCCCTATACTCCTCTCCATGAAATACTGTTTAGAAAGGGAATTTTCAAAGCACTCATTATGACAAGCGGTAATCTTCAGGATGAGCCGATACAGATAAATAATGAAGCATGCAGAGAAAAACTGAAAAATATTGCAGACGGTTTTTTATTGCACAACAGAGATATTGCCAGAAGATGTGATGATTCAGTCGTAAAGCAGATAAACAAAAATTTCCAGATTATAAGAAGGGCAAGGGGCTATACGCCACTGCCCGTAAAATTAAATTTCTCTCCTGAAAAAGATATTACAATTCTCGCCTGCGGCGGGGAACTAAAAAATACTTTTTCCATATATAAAGACGGATTTGTTTTTTTAAGTCCTCATACAGGAGATCTGAATAATTTAGAAACTTTTTCTTTTTATGAAGAAACAATAGAACATTACTGTTCTCTTTTCAATATAAACCCTTCAGTTATAGCATATGATATGCACCCTGCCTATCTTTCCACCGAATACGCTCTTAAGAGAGAGGCAGCAGTCAACATTCCCGTTCAACATCACCATGCCCATTTTGCCTCCTGTCTGGCAGAACATGGCGTGAAGGAAAAATCCATAGGAATCATATTTGACGGTACAGGATACGGTACAGACGGCAAAATATGGGGAGGAGAATTTTTCACAGGAGACTGTAAAGAAGTGGAAAGAGTGGCCCATCTGAAATATTATCCCATGCCGGGAGGCGATATGGCTGCAGTGGAAGGTTACAGGATGGCAATTTCATATCTTTATCCACTGTTCAAGGGAGAAATAGAGACTCTGTTGTCCACAGAAGGAAACTCCGGGAATATAATAAATCTTATCAAAAGTAATATAAACTGTCCTGAAACTTCCAGTATGGGAAGATTCTTCGACGGAATTGCTTCAATTACAGGGTTACGCCACAGTTCCACTTACGAAGGACAGGCGGCGATGGAACTTGAAGCCATAGCGGCAGAAGATATAAACAGTTACTATCCTTTTTCTCTGGAAGAAGGAGAGACGTTAATTATAAATCCTGAGCCGTTATTTTATTATCTCCTGGAAGATATAAAAAAACGCACAGAAAGACCGGTAATATCTGCAAAATTTCACAATTCAATTGTTGTAATGATAAAAGACATATGTAATAAAATGAGGAAGCTTTATAATCTAAAAAATGTTATACTTTCAGGAGGAGTTTTTCAGAATTCCTATCTTTCTGTAAGAACTGAAAAAATTCTTCTGGAAAGCGGCTTCAATGTATATCAGAATATGGAAATTCCGCCGAATGACGGAGGGATTTCTCCGGGACAGATAGCGGTAGCTTATAATAACGTGAGTCGTGGGTAGTGAGTCGTGAGTAGTGAAAAGTGAATAGTGGAACTTACCCGTCACGCGTCACGCGTCACGCATCACGATTATAAAAATCTGGAGATGTATAAATGAGTAATAAAATGATTGAAGAATATATAGAAAAGATAAGAAATCTTTCGGAAAAGATTCGTGACGGGAAAATATCTTTCATGGAGGTCTGCGGTACTCATACTATGGCCATATCCAGAGCAGGCATAAGGGATATATTGCCAGAAAAAATAAAACTTATTTCAGGGCCAGGATGTCCCGTATGTGTCACATCTCAGAGTGATATAGATAAAATGATTGGCATTGCAGATAGAGACGATGTAATTATAACAACATTCGGCGATATGATAAGAGTGCCGGGAAGCAACAGAAAGAGCCTGGAAAGAAAAAAAGCGGATGGTGCCGACATAAGGATCGTGTACAGTCCTGTTCAGGCAGTAGATATAGCAGAAAAACATCCCGATAAAAAAGTGATTTTCCTTGCAGTAGGATTTGAAACAACTGCACCGGCAATTGCCGGTGCAGTTCTTGAAGCGGAGAAAAAGAAAGTAAGTAATTTTGCTCTTTATCCTGCAAACAAGGTAATACCTCCTGCTATGAAAGCTCTTGTTATGGACAGACAGGTGGGAGTAAAAGGATTTATCTGTCCCGGCCATGTAAGTGTTATAACCGGTTCGACTATATATGAATTTCTTGCACGAGATTACAGAATTCCATGTGTAATAGCAGGGTTTGAGCCGGTAGATATCGTTATAAGTCTCTACAGGCTTCTTATTCAATTATATGAGAAAAGATCGGAAGTGGAAATAGAATATTCTCCCTGGGTCAAATCTGAAGGCAACGTGAAGGCAAGAGAAATAACATATAAAATATTTAAACCCTGCCATGCACGGTGGAGAGGAATAGGAATTATAGAAGACAGCGGCCTTACACTGAAAGAAGAATTTTCTCATAGAGATGCAACAAAACTTTCCAAAACAGAAATACCTGAAGCATCAGATCCAGCAGGATGTAGATGCGGAGAGGTGCTTAAAGGACTTATAAGACCATGTGAATGTGAACTTTTCAGACATGTATGCACACCTGTAAACCCGGTGGGGCCATGTATGGTTTCTACGGAAGGAAGCTGTTCCGTTTATTATAAATATAGTGAGTTATGAGTTATGAGTCGTGAGTCGTGAAAAGTGAAAAGTCAAAAGTCAAAAGGTGAGTAGGGGCGTTTAATTAAACGCCCTGGGATTAAATACGCGTCACGCGTCACGACTATATGGAGGTTAACAATGGAAAAAATCTTGCTTGCCCACGGTGGGGGCGGAGTTCTTACAGATAATTTAATAAAAGAGGAAATATTAAATAAACTCGGTAACAGTCTTCTTTCACCTCTTGAAGACAGTGCCGTATTTTCTATAGGTAATAAGAGACTTGCCTTTACGACAGATTCCTTTGTAGTAAAACCTCTGTTTTTTCCCGGTGGAGACATTGGAAAAATTTCCGTATGCGGCACAGTAAATGATCTAGCTGTATCAGGTGCAAATCCCCGTTATCTGTCGCTGGCTCTCATAATAGAAGAAGGATTTCCGATGGAAAGTCTAAAAAAAATCATAGGTTCTATTGAAGAAACAGCCAGAGAAGCAGGAGTTCTTGTCATTACAGGTGATACAAAGGTAGTGGAAAAAGGAAGTGGAGATGAAATATTTATAAATACTGCAGGTATAGGTGTGACTGAATATAACCATACACTGACCCTGTCTGGAGCAAAGGAAGGGGATAAAATCATCATAAACGGCTATATAGCAGATCATGGAATTTCAGTAATGCTGCAGAGAAGCGGCATAGCAGTAGAATTACCTGTAGAAAGTGATGTAGCTCCTCTCAATGGTCTGGTAAAAGATATATTAAATTCTTCAAACCATATCAGATGTTTTAAAGATCCAACCAGAGGAGGAGTAGCCGGAGCATTAAATGAAATTGCCATAGCTTCATCTCTCGGCATAGTAATCTACGAAAAAGATATTCCTGTAAGAAAAGAAGTAAAAAGTGCCTGTGATTTACTGGGTTTTGAGCCTCTCACAGTGGCAAATGAAGGGAAAATTATTACCATCTGTGCCGATAATGAAGCAGAACATGTTTTAAGTGTAATGAAAGACCATAAATATGGCAGAGATTCTGTTATCATTGGAGAAGTGGTAAATAAACATAAAGGCAGAGTTGTTATTAAAACATCTATAGGAGGAAGTAGAATTCTGGAACGTCCTTATGGAGAAAATCTTCCAAGAATATGTTAGGAATAGAATTTTAGTACCGCTCCAGGTAAATTAGTAACCATTTATCAGCTTCTGCCTGACAGGCTCTTACGAAGAAAAATAATTTGCCTTATTTAATTTGTTTTACAGACAATAAATTAACCCTTATTTAATTTTTAATTCTAGATGGTGTCTGAAAAGCCTAATTACGCCATTTGTATAACAAAGCGTTTCAACATAAGCCTTATCATCGAAATATATACAAAAGCTTCACTACTTGATGGTAAATATTCATAATCTTTACTCATTCGTCTGTTCTTGCCAATCCATGCCAGTGTTCTCTCAACTACCCGGTAGTCCTAAAGAAATAGTGGTATGATATAATAAGATAAAAAAGTATTGAAGGAGAATAAAAATGGTTTGTCCAAGTTGTGGCAGTGAAAGATAGATAAGTTACTATTAGAAAAAGTGCCCCTTGCAGGTATAGCAAGAGTTACTGGTGTTTCAGAGTGTTGGTTACAAAATTATGTAAATAAGAAATACGATGTTATAGAACAGAAAGTGAAAGTGAAGATAAAAAAAAGCCCCCTAAGAATACAATGCGATGAGATGTGGTCTTTTGTTGGGAATAAAGGTAATAAACAATGGATTTGGCTGGCTATGGATGTAGGTACAAGAGAAATCGTAGGTCTTTATGTAGGTAGTCGTGATAGAGAAGGGGCTTTGGGTTTATGGAATTCTTACCCGGTATTTATCGTCAATGTGCTATTTGTTATACAGATTTTTGGTCATCTTACAGGGAAATCTTTCCTTCTAAAAGACACTGATTCTTATGGTTTATAGGTAAATATTAATTTTACCACTATCTCTTTAGGACTACCCACTCATTATAGTTAGTTTCATAACTATCCATAAATAATGACCTCGTAATGCGTAAAGCGTAATGCGTGATGCGCAGGGATTAAACCCGTCACGCGTCACGCGTTACGCGTCACGACGACTTAAATTCTAATAAGTTATGAAATAC
>JAKPQU010000488.1 GCA_029555925.1 Bacillota bacterium | reverse complement strand
GTATTTCATAACTTATTAGAATTTAAGTTTGTCGTGACGCGTAACGCGTAACGCGTGACAGGTTTAATCCCTGCGCATCATGCATTACGCTTTACGCATTACGAGGTCATTATTTATGGATAGTTATGAAACTAACTATAATATAAAAGGGATTCTGCAAGGGGAACTTTTATAGCTATAATTATTATACCCATAAAGAGTGAACTTTAGTACAATTATTTTGCAAATTTTACTATTCGTAATTTGTGACGGGTGACGCATAAAATGTCTCAGGTTTTTGGTTATGAGTTATGGGTTATGGGTTTTGGTTCTTCTGAACCCAACACCCTCATCAATTAATAGGATTTATGGAAACAAGTGCAATATCTAGTAAAAGTAAATCTATCTGTCGTAAAAAACACTATCTCTATAAATATAGTTAGTGTCATAACTATCCATAAATAATGACCTCGTAATGCCTAAAGCGTAATGCGTGATGCGCAGGGATTAAACCCTTCACGCGTCACGCGTTACGCGTCACGACGACTTAAATTCTAATAAGTTATGAAATACACTATAATTTATAAGTAAAAGATTGTTTTGTATCAATCAATAATATATAATATTCTTTACTGAAGTGAGCATAAATAATCATTTTAAAGGGTGAAGAGTGAAGGGAAACAGATTTTATACTCATCTCAATAATATATTATATTTTACAGCAAGATTGAGTAATTCTCGCGTCACGCGTTACGCGTCACACATCACGATTGAAAAAGAAAGAAGGGAATTAAAATCAGTAAAAATAGAATTATTTTAGAAGGTTTGAGTGCAAAAGAATTTTATCATCCCCAGGATAAATTTTATCTGGAAAAGGTAAAGGCAGTTAAAGGATTTGATCTTATTGTTTCGAAATTTTTCGAATATGGAATAGAAAAAATTTTTTATGTCGTTAATATTACAGATAACATAAAAATCAGTGAAAACCAGTTCCCCGAGCTTCACAATATGATGCAGGAAGCCAGCCGTATTCTCGATATACCTGCACCTGAATTCTATATCGATCAAAATCCTGTAGTAAATGCCTATACTACAGGTGTGGAAAAACCATTTGTCTGTGTTACTTCAGGCCTGATAGAACTGATGACTGAAGATGAGATTATGGCCATAATAGGCCATGAACTCGGTCATATAAAGTGCGGTCATATTCTTTATCAGATGGTTGCACGATGTTTAAAACCTCTTTTTGAAATTATCAGTTCCATGACCTTTGGTATAGGTAAATTTGTAGGTGTAGGTCTTGAGCTTGCTCTGCTTCAATGGTCCAGAAAGGCTGAATTATCTGCAGACAGAGCAGGATTGCTTGCCGTTCAGGATCCTGAAATAATGATGAATGCCCTTATGAAAATTGCCGGAGGAGCTTCATCTCATCTTACTAAAATTAACCGTGAGGCCCTGCTGAAACAGGCTGAAGAAGCACAGGCTATAGACTCAAAAGATGATGTAAAAGGTTATATAGAAAGAGCAGGCAAGTTCCTCATAAATGTTTTCAGAACCCATCCTTTCCCAATTATCAGAACAAAAGAAATCTATGACTGGTCCAGAAACGGTGAATACGATAAAATTTTGAGAAGGGAAACAAGGGTATCAGGAGAAGATGAAATCTCCTGCCCCAGATGCGGTTGTAAAAATTTAAAAACCTTTACTTTCTGCGAAAAATGCGGTCTCAAGCTCTGGAGTTAATTTATAAACGGTCAGCAGTCGGCTGGTAGCTAACTGCTGAAGGCATACAGAAAATTTAACAAATTTGTAACATCTTCTTGAATATTTTTATTGTTTAAAGCTTCTGTATAATATATAATTAAGTTGGAATTTGTTTGTATCGGGAGGTTTGCTTTATGATAGGAAATAAAAATATAGATCCGAACCAGTATTTAGTATATACTCCGCCTGTAGCATCAGGAAGAAATATCAAACAATCATCTGTTACGGATGAGAAAAAGGGACTTAATCCGGAAGATTTAAATAAAAATTTAAAAAGTATGACAGATTTTTACCAGAAGGATGGAGCAAATTTTTCCGCCATAGCAGCAGAAGGGGAAAAGAATATAAAGAAAGCAGGGGAATCTCTTTCTCAGATGACTCTTGCAGGTATTAAGGGAGAAAAAGAAGCCCGTGTAGAAGAGAAAAAACAGGTAACCTTGGGTGAAACGCGAAAAACTTCTGACGAAGGATCGGAGCAAAAACCAGAATCTGCCCAATTGAGAGACGAATATTCCTTTGACGAATTAACTGCTCTCCGTTCCAAAACAAAAGATGATTACGGCAAAGGACTTATAAACAATAAAAATGAAAACCTCTTTGAGCACCTTACAGAAAAAGAAAAAGACGGCACAATCACACCGGAAGAAAAACACATACTGGAACTGGCATCATGGCAGAGGGCTCAGGATTTAGAGGGTAAGGTTAAAAAAGGGAAAACCCTTACTGCCGAAGAATCGACATGGCTTTCAGCAAACCAGGATAAATACAGAGGAAAAATATCAACAGAAGATCTTGATCTTCTGACACAGAGAAGCCAGGAATTTGCCTGTGAACTTGTAGATAAAAAATCTGACAGCGTGAGACCTGATTCGATTCAGTCAGATATGTTCTTCTATCTCGCTCTGGACAAAAAACATGAACCGAAGGTAGATTCTATAGGTCAGATAAGAGGACATATATTCCGGGAACTGTCACAGATGGTGAGCAACAAAGATATACTGGGATGCGGCTTAATAAAAGAGGATGAGGCTCTTTTAATCATGAAAGAATCAGAAAAATTTACAAAACTTTACACTGAAGCCTATCCTGACGCAAGTCCTCAGGAAGTATTCAGACTTGTAAGAGATAATGCCAGAAAGCTCGCCTATCAGACAGAGAGAGATAAAAGTGTTTTTTCAGGAAGTGACCATGGAACAAGACATATACTGGAAGGCAATATGTACATGGCCGACAGAATGATAGAACGTCTCGGCGATAAATTGACTGCAAAGGATAAAGTCCTTATACATCAAATCATTGTCGATCATGATATAGGTTATACCGTAGGTGTGGCACAGGCAAAAGAAAGTTTTGACGCTTCCAAGGATCATCCTCTTTTCA
Organism: Bacillota bacterium; assembly: GCA_029555925.1. The sequence goes on along the minus strand of JAKPQU010000488.1, from coordinate 2,782 downwards.
GTACTAAATTTATAGAAGCAAATAAAGATTATTACATACAGAAATTTGGCGAAGATGGCTATAAAATGATAAGAGACGGCATTTTGATGCACAGTTATCCGAAGTCAGAATATAATACACCCACAGATCCTGTAAAAGGATTTAATCCTGACATGATCCGTTCCATTACATCCACAGTGGACGCTCTCGGAGTAACGGCAGAAACAAAATGTCCTGCCTTTTTCAGAAAACCGGAAGTAGTAACAATTCTTCAGAAGGTCCAGTTAAATGCAGATACTCACGGAGGCAAGGTTTCACCAGTCGACCTTGCCAGATACAAATCTGAACTCAGAGCCATTGCAGCTAAAGAAACAGATACATTCAGAAGAAATTCTTATTTTGATGCCATTAAAAATCAGTTCAATCCCACAACAGTTGAAATGACACTTGGTCAGTATACGGGTGTATTGAATGATATAACTTTTACGGAGAAAGATGGTAAATTACTGCCTGTAGTGGATATGGGTATATCCGAGACACAGGCTGTACTCGGCAACCTTTTCGGTGATCAAATGTCTACAAGGGCCTTTGTAAAAGCCATGGAAGATTTTGGCGTGCCCAAAAGTGCCCTTGCCGATATGGCAAAGAAGATAAGAGATGCCAGAACACCAGAAGAAAGGCAGGCTATCATAGGAAATTTGCAATATGAAAGTGATAAGGCAATATTCAGATTTTCTCCTCATATAACAGCTAATTATGAAGCAGGAGACATACACAAAACCTTTGAACAACTGGAAGATACGTCTGTCCGCGGTGATATAAGAGAATTAACAGAGAGCCTGGCCAGTCCTGCAGCAAGAACACCGGAGAATATATCTGCCATTATAACAGAATTCAGGCGTGATATTGCAGAAAACCACAGTCATGAAACAGCGAAGGAGTTCTTTGACGGCCGTTTCAGAACTGCAAGAGAATTCAAGCAGATTCAGGCAGAGCTGCAGGCAAACGCGGGGAACCCGGCAGCATTTGACGAAACATTAAAAAAATTACAGAGTCTAACAACAAAACGGGAAAGAGAATTTATGGGTATAAAAAGGTGACCTCTCTATGGTAAAAGGACTCTTTGACAGGGAAATAGAATTATATAATGAATTACTGAAGTGTCTGAGAGAAATTGAAGACCTGAGACTAGATCTTCAGAGTCCCACCGAGAGCCTTGCCTTCTTAATAGAAGAAATGAAACATAAAAACCCTGAAAGCTGGGAAGAAGATGTTTTTTCACTTATAGAAGAAATAAGAGAATTAAATCTTCTGGAAGGTAAAGCCGGTGTGACATGGTTTCTTACCGGGTATATAAATTCTATCTATATGAAATTTTTAGACAGAAGGAAAGAAAAATTTATAGACGATAGAAACACCCTGGAAATAATAGAAATCATGAAAGAAATGACACAGTTAAGTACGGAGTTTGCCCGTAAATCCTACGAAGAAGGGCAATCTGTAACATTCGGAGGGGTTTCCAGGGATTATATACCGGAGTGGTATGGGTTAGTGAAGGGTGAAGGGTGAAGGGTGAGGAGTGAGTCAGTAGGTGCAACCCCACTGTGGTCGCCCGGTACCGGTGATAACACGCATCACGCATCACGCATCACGATTATCGTATCACGCACTATGACAGGCTTATATTATCTATGATTAACTCAGTAGCCGGAGGATTACAATAAATGGACTTACACAGACGGGATTTCCTTAAAAAAGCAGGTAAAGCAGTTCTCACAGGAGCAGGATGGACTGCAGTTTCTTTATTCGGATTGAATTCTGCCGGATGTGAAGGATATGGATGGTGTTCAGGCAGTTGTACAAATTGTACATCTTACTGTAAAAACTGCACCGGTTGCACAGGATGCACGAGTTCCTGCACGTCAACATGCACATCAGGTACAGGAAGTACAGGAATTAAAACAAAAATCCAGATCTTACTTTCCGGATGGGGATTTATAAATAATGCCACATACAAAGTCACGGCAAAGAGTGAAAGCCAGGAAATACTCAAAGATACAGATGACACATCTTTCGGTCAATGGTCAGGCGCCCATGATTTCCAGGGGAGTCTTACACTGGAACATAAATCTTCCGAACAAATTTCCCTTGAAATCAAAAGGGATCTCATAGCAGATCCGAAACTTACGGAAAAAATTACAAAAAAATTCACTACCTCTTCTACAACTTATAATATTTCTAGTGATTATTTTCCTGTGGGAGTATATTTCAGTGTAAAAAGTAATGTTACAAATACTCCGGTAGGAACGGTAAATGTTACAATAAAAGATGAAGCCGGCAACACTGTCGTATCAGATATTACAGATACAAACGGATTGATAAAATTTTATGTAACAGATCCGCTTAATAGTTATCCTCTAAAAACATCTACATCATATACTGCTTATTTCAGCAGAAACGGATTTTCAGATACAAGCCAGTCTTTTAACATTCAGACAGATTCGTCAGGTGTGGCAGCAAGTTCTGCCTTTGTAGTTTATATGAGTCCCACGTAAGGGTTCAGTATTTAGCTATCAGCTAAAAGAAGTTATAAATTATTTAGATAAACTACCTCTACATAATTTTCATCTAAAGCTTTATTTTACGCCATTAAAAATGAAAATTCTTATACCCTTAAATTAGAGGGTGTCTGAAAAGCCATTTGACGCCATTTTTTTCATAAAAGTATGTTTTAGCTAGATTTATCAGGGAAATTATGGCATATTTAGTAATTGGTGATGAAAAATGTGTCGTAAAAATTACG
>JAKPQU010000487.1 GCA_029555925.1 Bacillota bacterium | reverse complement strand
TAGTTTCATAACTATCCATAAATAATGACCTCGTAATGCGTAATGCGTAATGTGTGATGCGCAGGGATTAAACCCGTCACGCGTCACGCGTTACGCGTCACGACGACTTAAATTCTAATAAGTTATGAAATACACTATAATTAAATATATATAATTAAAATCTAAATATTTTTAATCTATATAGTTAAAATCTATATATTTGAAAATTATACATTGTTTTATCTGTAAGATTGCTCTTTTATAATAGAGCTTCTTAATATCTCCTCTAGAAAAATTTCGGAAAGAAGATTAACAGATTTTATCATTATTTTAATCTATTAATTATTATAGTGTAGTTCATAACAAATTACAGATACTCCTCGCGTCACGCGTCACGAAGCACTTAATTTCTAATAAGTTATGAAAGTAAATATAAAAATATTTCAAATTTTCCCTGGTAATTTTTAAAGCTTTTTCCCTGTTTTTTTTAACTTCCTTATACTCATCATGTAAATAATAAAGGGATTATGATATTAAAAATAGAATATAAGCAAAAATAAAAATAAATAGTAAAGGAAGTATATTTATGAGTGATTCATACAGTACGTCAAGCAATGAATCCTGGTTTACAAGGATAAAAAATGCTATTGTCGGTGTTTTAATAGGTATCATTATGTTTATTGTTTCCTTCCCTGTTTTATTCTGGAATGAAGGCAGGGCAGTCAGAACTGCTCAGAGCCTTGCAGAAGGCTCGAAAAGTGTTATATCTGTCAGTTCCGATAAAGTGGATAGCGGCAATGAACAAAAACTTGTCCATCTGACAGGTCTTGCAACAACAAAAGAAACCCTTAAAGATTCCATATTTAATGTTTCGGAAAAAAATGCTATTAAATTGATAAGACATGTTGAAATGTACCAGTGGAAAGAACATAAAAAAAGTGAAAGCAGAAAACAGGTAGGCGGAAATAAAAAGACTATAACAACCTATAGTTATGACAGGGTATGGTCTGACGATATAATTAATTCCCGTAATTTCAATCAATCTCAGGGACATCAAAATCCTTCTCAGATGCCCTATTCGAGAGAGGAAAAACAGGCAAATGATGTTACTCTGGGCGCCTTTACACTCTCAAAATCTCTCATAAACGAAATTACAAGCAGAACACCTGTTCAGATAAGTGCCGATACCCTTCCTGCCGGATTGAAGAATAAACTGGAAGTAAGTAGTAATTACTATTATCTTGGTGATAATCCGTCAAGTCCTCAAATCGGGGATACGAGAATATCCTTTGACGTTGTGAAACCTGTAACAGTAAGTATTATTGCCAGACAGACAGGAAAAACTTTTGAACCATATCAAACAAAAGCAGGAGATGCTATTGAACGTCTGGAAATGGGAGAAGTTTCTGCTGACGGCATGTTTAAACATGCCCAGGAAGAAAATAGTATCTGGACATGGATTCTCAGGGCTGTCGGATTTATACTTATGTTAATAGGACTGAATTTGATATTTGCTCCTATCGCAGTATTTGCCGATGTTATACCATTTATCGGCAGCCTTATCGGCGGAGGCATATTTTTATCATCCCTCTTTTTATCTCTCATACTCTCCAGTATAACCATATCGGTTGCATGGCTATTCTATCGCCCTCTTATCGGAATTTTACTCATAGCAGGAGGTTGTGTAGCAGGTTTTGCCATAATGATGTTTATAAAAAAGAAAAAATAACAGTCAAATTACTGTAGAAATTTTGAAGATATTCAATAGATTGATATTGTATAGATTTGTATTGTATACAATTGGATTATCTTATCCTCAGTCTGGGATCAAATAGTTCATCCACGCCTGAGGCGAAATTTATAAGGCTGTATTGAAAAATTACTATGGCACATATAGGGGAGATCAAATAGGAATAGGCCTTCGGGATATATATTGCTCCTGTCTGGAAGGCAGCCATGTTGAGCATCATACCCCAGTTTTGAACTCTGAGGGGAACAAGGCCGAGAAGCATAATTCCGACACTTGCCGTAATGGCTCCTTTTGCGATATTTATAAAATTTATCGTTATATATGGCATCATGTTCGGCATAAGTTCTTTAAACATAATATGAGTGGTGCTCATACCCATGATACGGGCAACTTCGATAAATTCTTTCTTTTTAAGCGTAAGAATCTGTGACCTTATTGACCTTGCAAGGGCCGGCCATGACCATAGAGCAAGAACCAGACCGAAAACAATCGGGTTTTTTATCCTGAAAAGGGCCGCAAAAATTGCCATAACAGGAAAACTCGGCACAGTTAAAAGGACATCTATCAGTCTCATCATAAAGGCATCGTATTTTCCTCCAAGAAGTCCTGCTGAAAGTCCTGTAGATACTGCGATAAATATACCGAAAAATCCTGTAGAGAATGCTATGAGCATAATATCCCTTGAACCATGAATTAACTGTATTAAAATATCCCTTCCCGCATAATCTGTACCGAGAAAATGCGACATGGAAGGAGATTGAAAGCGATTCATATAGTCAGGCGTCATGTCCAGAGGAATAAGAATTGGCCCCAGAAGTGCCGTAAGAAAAAATATACAGAGCATAATAAATCCGAAGAAAGCTCTTCTGTTATGCTTTATGATTTTAAAAGAACTCCACAGATTTTTTAACATGTATATAATTCCTTTCTATAGAATATTTATCTATAAAGTTAAAATATATATAATTGGATTTATCTTATACACTATACTTTTGCACTTTTTCATAATTTTCTTGTTTTTACTGACTTTATAGTTGGATAGGTTCTGGTTTTTGGGTTTTAATCTTCCTAATCCAACACCAAAAACTTAACACCCAAAAATTGAATTAGATTATTTTTTTACAGTTTTTAAAATCTGCAAAAGTATAGTTATAGATATATGTATTTTTTACAATTAAAATTATCAGATTTCAGCTAAAAAAATCAAAACTCTAAAAACGTGAACATTAATTTTTTTTAAATATTATATAATTAAAATCTATACAATTGAAATCTATAGATTTGTATCACTTACAATATAATCTATAGAATATAAAATTATTCAAGTTTAATTCTCGGATCTAATTTTGTATAAACTACATCTGCCACGAGATTTGCCAGAATAACTGCCACAGTGGTTACAAGAAATAATCCCTGTATGAGGCTGTAATCTCTTGTATTTATAGCCTGTCCGAAGAAGTACCCCAGTCCCGGATAGCCGAATATTGTTTCTACCAGCATAGATCCTCCCAGCATAGTGGCAAGTGTTATGGCAAGACCTGTAATCTGTGGTATTATGGCATTTTTCCCAAGATACTGTGTTAAAATTCTTGTTTCTGTAAGACCTTTGGCTTTTGCAACATTGATGTAATCTTCTCCCAGCACACCTGTGGCACTTGCTTTCATGGCAAGAGCCCATCCTCCTATTGCCTGAACGGAAAAAGCCATAACAGGTAATATGGCATGATAGAGGACATCTAAAATAAAAGGAATATTGAATCCCGGATCCACATCGGGGCCGTATGGGCCGCGCATGGGAAGCCATCTCAGATTTACTCCCAGTACTACCAGCAATATGAGGCCTATGAGAAAATCCGGAACAGCCTGGGTAATTGTGGCATATAAGGTAACAACTGGCTCCAGAATGGTTTTTCTTTTCCACGCTATGGCAGCTCCCAGGAAAGAACCGGTAATGAAGCTGACTGTTACAGACAGAGACGTTATAAGAAGAGTCCAGGGAAGGGATTTCCATATGATAACAGATACGGGAATTCTATAGGTAAGGGAATAACCAAGATTGCCATGAAATAACAGATTTCCTATATATTTAATATACTGGATATATACAGGCACAGTGGGATCATAATTCATCATGGTTTTTGCGATTTCTCTTGCTTCATTATAGCCTATACCCTGCTGCATTTGAATCTGAATGGCCCATGTATGAATAATATCTCCCGGCATCTGGCGAACGAGAAAAAAGGTAAAGGTCATTGCCACAAGAATCGTAATAAGAGATATGAAAATTTTTCTGCTTAAAATTTTTATGTGATATCTCATAATTTATCCTTATTCAATAAGAAATCCTAAAATTCCTACCTGTGAGAATTTTATATGATATGGAAAATTTTATAGTTTTTCTATATAATTAATATCTATAAATTTTCATTGTATAAATTTAATATCTATAGATTTTTATTGTATATTATATAAAATATTGAAATAACATTGTTTTTTGATTATAATATAAAGAAATAAAAAACTGAAAGAGGTGGTATTTAAAAATGTCATTACAGAAAAAAGGTGTCGTATTAATTGACGGAGTCCATAAAGCCGATAATACCATAGACGGTATAAAGAAATTGATAAAAGAATTTGATTTTACCCCTGTCAGACTTGTATGGCTCGGAGGAACGGAAAAAATAAAAAGCCCTGAAAGTTTTAATGACGAGTTTTTAAAAGAATTCGGAGTTGGAGTAATAATGGAAGGAGACCCTGTAAACGGCATTTCAGATCCTGTGGCAGGCCTCAGAAAAGCTCTTTCAGACAGAGATATAGATCTTGTTGTTCAACTTTCCGGTTCTCCCCAGGTAAACAGGCAGATAATGAACAAATATGCTTCAATTGCAGTTTCTTACGGAGCAAAATACATTGCAGGTGGTACAGTATTCGGAGAAAAAACTGGATCTGTCAATGCTGTAAAACCATCTATGGGACTTTATGCTACAGATAAAAGAGTAGGCAAAACTGCTTTTGGTATTTATGTGAGTAAACTTATGAGCGGTCTGGGTTCCTATGATACACCATGGGAAGCCATTGTTATGACCCATTCCCGCGGTGGCCCTCCCGAACCTCCTCTTGTGAATATACACAACAAACATTCCGAGAAGTCACCTGATGAAATAACACTTGATGAGATTTATAACAGTCGTTTTCGTCCTGAATATCTTGAAGCATTACTCAAATTTAAACTTCACGGCGCTTCTGATGTCTATGAAGATGGTCTTATATTATCTCAATATATGGATAATTATGAAGAAAAAACCGGCAAATCTGCTCCCGGTATATCTGTCATAGGATGTCGCAGGGCAGGGGCAGGTTATTTTCATGAATTTGTTGTTTCTAACGTGGAACTGGGACTTAAACTCTCAGAAAAATGTCCCGGTAATTATATACTTCATGAAGGGAGCGGGGGAGAGCATCCTCCTACAAGGGTAGATGCCACAATAACCCTTGTTCAGTCAGATGTAAGCCTTACACTTCTTGAAGATTTTCCGGGCCTAGACGGCACGGAATGTGTTATTCTTGCCCACTGTCAGCCTGAAACTGCTTCTTCCGAGCAGATTGACAGGGTTGAAGAAGCTTTAAAAAAGCGAAATTCTTCTCTTTCCGTGGTAAGAACCTATTTTGAACCGGAAGTGATGGGAGACTATGAAGAAATGAAACAGGAGCTGACTGGTAAATCTATCATGTACCTGGGAACAGCTCCGAAAAAGGTAAAAGATAAAATTCTGTCTTCTCTTGAGGAAAATTATGGATGTAAAGTTATTTCAGCTTCTTTTGAGCTTTCAAGAGATGATCTTATGAGAAGAGATATAGACAGTGCCATGAAATCAGATGAAAAGCCTGATATGTTTCTTGTAGAAATTAAAGCACGTGGTGTGGAAGGTGTCAGATATATAAGAGAACAGTACGGAGTACCATGTAAATATTTAAATAATATACCTGTTGAGGTTGACAGATATGGACACAGGGTAGAGAACAATAAGAATCTTGACAGGTTAATCCTTGAAGCCCTTAACAGAGGTGTGGAAAGATTCAATAAGAGGGAAGATAAAAAATTTCCTTTAATGAAATTTTAATTTAAAATTATAGAAATTTTTGTTTTTTACGGCGAAAGTCAAGGGTTGGATAAAAATTATGTACAGGCAGTTTATCTCGATTTTGGTCATTTTATTTAGCATTTAAATAAAAGCCTTATAAAAAGCCATTTTATTAAGTTAAATTAGGTTCCGGGTTTTGGGTGTTAGGTTCTGGGTTTTCTACCCAATCCCCGGCACCCTTAACCTTAAAAAATGAAATTTTCTATGTAACAACCATGACCGGTTCGGTCACAACGAAATATGAGAATCTGTTCCTCCTGTCACGCATTACGCGTCACGATTCTCATATAAATCCAGTAAAAAATAGAATAAGTCTACTTACGTGAAAATTATGTAGATGCAGTTTATCTAAATAATTATGGTTAATGTAAAAAAAATAGGCATATTAATTTTAATTTTTCTGTCCCTTGTGGGAATAATGTACCTTATAAAAAGTCTTATTCCTTCTCCTGAAAAAACTGTTTCTTCTGTAGTAAGGGCACTTGAGAAAAGGGATATAGAAAAAATGAAGAAATATTTCACGGGAGATGCTCTTCTGTTACTGGAGAAAACTTTTAAAGAAAAAGGGGGAAATATCGGGTTATGGGCAGGGAGAGATTATTTTAAAGATATTATCTGGCATATACAGAATGAGCGGAAGATTGATGGAAATAAAATTTCCTGTCTCTTATTTGCCACAGGCGGAAAGGGAGACAGGTGGGAAATTGGGAGAGAGGTAATTTTTCAGAGGGAAGGATGGACATGGAAAATTTCAGAAATTAATGAGATAAAAGAATAGATTTTTCATATTTTTACTGATTTTACTGATTTGTTTTGGCTAAATATTTGATATTTCTGTATTATAGGAAAAAACTATTTTTTGTAGCCATATATATCTTTCACACATCTGAAGCCTGTATAAGCATCCCAGTAATCTATCTTTGCACTGTATCTGCCTGCACACCTGAAATAATAATAGGCTGCATTTCCGGCGCATCCTCCTTTAAGGATTTTATAAAGGCCTTCTTTCGGCCCCGCGGGATTTCTCGAAGGAGAAGTGCTGTAATATTTAGGATTATACCAGTCACTGCACCATTCCCATACATTCCCGCTCATATCATAAAGACCATATGGTGATTTCCCGGCATCTAAAGTGCCTTTAGGATTTATGTCCTGTCCCATTGAAATACAGTTGCTCTGTATCCATTCCATGCCCCAGGGATATGTATTACCCTTTGTTCCTCTTGCTGCTTTTTCCCATTCTGCTTCTGTAGGAAGACGCTTACCTGCCCATGTGGCATAAGCAGATGCTTCATACCAGCTTACTCCTATGACAGGATATGATGGATTGTTTACACCACTGTGATTCTGTCCTGAAAGCCACCATTTTGGTTCTTCATAGACATTTTTATCTTTCCAGTTCCATCCATCTTCTGTCCAGTATATATGGTTTTCATAACCTCCTGCTTCAATAAAATCTTGAAACTGCCTGTTGGTAACTTCATATTTATCTATATAATAAGCATCCAGATAAACTTTGTGTTGTGGTGTTTCACATGCAAAATATTTTGTTGATTTTCCTGCATCTTTTGAAACTTTCATAATTTCTTTTTCTGAAGAGCCCATAAGGAAATCCCCTGCCTCTATGAGTATCATTTCCCCATGATCATTTATAACAGGCGGAAGTTTTGTTATTGTTCCCGAAAGAACATTAGAACTTAAGAATAACATAAAAATAAAGATAAAGAAAAATTTTTTATTCACAATTGATCCTTTCTAATTACCGACAGCGGTAAATCCGGCATCAGTTAACATCAGGTTCCGGGTTACAGGTTTAATCTTCTTAGCAGTAATTAATCAGGGGCATATTTACTGTTATCAGCACTAATTACCGCTCCAGATAAGTTCGTAACCATTTTATCAGCTTCTGCCCGGCATGCTCTTACGAAGAAAAATCATGTGCCTTATATAACTTGTTTTACAGACAATAAATTAACCATTATTTAATGTTTAATTCCATATAAAAAACTAATTTTTCTTCTCCAGAGCCTTCCTGACAGAAGCTTTTTACGAATACCCTTTTATCTGTTACGGTACTAACCATAACAGATAAATTAGTAACCAGAGTCTTATTCATTGGAACGCTTTACGGGAGCAAAAACCTTATGTATAAATATGATATTAATTTTTTGGGACATTTTTTACCTGGAGCGGTACTAAGAATCACGAGACGTGAAACCTGAGTCTCACGTCTCGCGATTAATAAAGTCATTACTGACAACTACTCTATGTATCACGCGTCACGCGTTACGCGTTACGATTATTGTCCCTGGCCTTTTAATATTTCTTCTGCGAGTCCTACGTACTTGTCGCCTTTTTCCTTGATTACCTTACCGGCTTTAATCTTCTGCCCCTGTGTCTTAAGATCTTTAATAGTCTTTTCTCTGAGCTGCTGGGCCTGTGAGCCTTTGACTTCTCCGGCAGCCTGTTTATCTCTCCCTGTGTGTACCAGTTTATCACCTTCCATGAATTCACTGAGTCCTTCCTTTTGACCCTTTATGGCTTCGTCTTCCAGGGTATTGGCAGATGTCATTTCAGCGAAGGCTCCTTCTTTATCCTTCAGAGCTTTATCCTGAATTTCTTCAAATGTTTTCGCTACTTTGATGGCTTCTCCCTGAACCTTGACAGCTTCGTCTTCCAGGTCATGGCCGGTGGTTATATCTTTAAGAGCTTCCTGTTTTGCAGAGAAGTCTGCGTCTTCTATTACGTCACCGAGTTTCATCTTCTCAAGTGCTTCACCTTCTGCCTTGACTGCTGCTCCCTCAAGAGCTTCGCCAAATGCAGTTTCAAAGAGGCCCTGTTTTTTGAGATCAAGACCTTCGCCTTTAAGGGTAAAGCCTTTTGTTTTTTCTTCTGTAGCCTGGGCTTTTTTGCCTGTAGCTTCTTCAAGTTTTTTCTTCGAAAGTTCTGCCAGTGCACCTGCTTCACCTTCTGTTTTTGCGGCACATTCTTTTAGATGTGCTGCATGGGCTTCCAGTTTTGCCGCATCTGCTTTAAGTTCTTTTGCTTTTCCTTTAAGACCTTTTGCTTCTGATGCAGCGGCATTTGCCTGACCGAAGGCTACTTCTGCCTGTGTTTTTCTTTCTATACCTACTTTTGTTGCAAGCTCTACTTCCTGTTTGGCATGTTCTACAAGTGGTTTGTAGGCAGGATCACTTACCGTTGCTTCCATCTTTGCGCCAAATTCTCCGTCTATAGCAGCTTTTTTGGCAAGTATGGCAGACAGGAGGTTAAAATTCTGACCTTCTTTTGCATGAACCAGAGCTTCAGCTTCTTTTACAGCAGCTTTACCTTCTGCTTCGGAAGCCATACCTTTAAGTTTTCCTGCAGTTGCTTCTTCTGTCTGTGCTTTTTCTTTCTTTTTTGCTGCCTTATGGGCCAGATGTGCAGAATCTGTTGCAGCTTTATTTCCTTCTTTTTCAAGACAGTGAGCAAGTTCAAAATCTAACTGTGCTTTACCGAGTAAATCTATTCCTTGAGCTGTCTTATCCAGGCCTGCCTCTAAATCTGTAAAGCCCTGCCCCTGAAGGTCATCTCCTGCTCTTTCTACCTCAAGGGAATCTTTCATTGTTTTAGCTCCGTCTTTTACCATTTTTGCACCGGCTTCCCTGTCTGCTATGGCTGTATCAAATTTTGAGATACCGCCTTTTTCAAGGTTATCTCCGGTTTTTTCTGCTTCCAATCCGGCCTTCATAACTTCAAGAGTCATACTTTCAAAGAGTTTTCCTGTTTCTCCTTCAAAAAGGGCTTCCTCAAATTTTCCCTGGGCTCCTACTTTTGCTTCATGAGCTGTTTTTTCTTTTGTAAGGTTTTCTCCTAATTTTGCTGTTCCGCTCTGTTCTAATTCATGGCCGGCTTTTTCAATTGATTCTCCTGCTGCTTTCATGGCTTCTGCATCGGCTTTCATCTGTTTGCTCTGTTTTAATTGATCTATATCGCCCTTTATCTGTGTTTTTGCTTCATCTTGCATTTGCTGGCCTTTAATCTGGGAAGCCATACCTTCTTCTTTAAGATGACTTCCTATCTGTACTACATCTGTCTGTTCAAGGACAGGACATTTTTCTGATTTTTTTGCTTTCTTCTGTGGTGCAATATTGGCTGCTCTTATATTTTCTGATATCTTCATAAAAGGTTTCCTCCTCTATATATTATACCTGACTAACTAAAATATTATCATGTCAATATAGAAAAGTAAATAATTATTTGTTAACATTTTGTTAAATTTGATAGAGAAAAACATTTTGACTTGGAATTATAAATATTGTACAATATAATTTATAATTTAAACATATAGGAATTTTATTTGAATAATTTATTACTGGCCCGAGCATAAGCATGCAATAAAAGTCTTCTTCCCGTGATGCTTGCCGTCACGAGAGCAAATATGTATTATTTATGCTCACCACAGTAAGAAGTTCATCGGAAAAGTAGTCTTTATCAGACATGAATATATGAAATTTTTATAAGGATGAGATTATGAACAAATTTTTAGAAAGATCTATAATTTTATTAATTTTTCTTGCTTTTTTATCCTCCTGTAAGACTTCTGCAGAGAATTCTCAGAATAATGGTGATAAACCGGCCTCTGTAAACATTGATTTGAATCTTACCAGCCCTGACTTTAAAGAAGGGGAAGCTATACCAAAAAAGTTTACAGGTGAAGGTGAAGATCTATCACCTACCCTTAAATGGAATAAAGCTCCTCATGGAACAAAAAGTTTTGTTATCATCTGTGATGATCGTGATGCTCCGGCAGGAGTCTGGAACCACTGGATTTTATTTAATATAAAGCCAGATGTGACAGAATTAAAAGCAGGAACCTCTCAGACCGAAGGTTCAGTAAATGCTAAAAATAGCTGGGGAAGAGCCTGTTATAATGGTCCTATGCCACCTAAAGGTCAGAAGCATCGTTATTTTTTTAGAATTTATGCCCTTGATATTTTACTGAATTTCGATAAAACTCCTGATAAAAAGACTATTTTAAAATCGATGGAAGGACATATACTGGCTTTCGGCCAGTTGATGGGAACCTATAAAAGATAAATTATCTATAATAATTTCCTAAGGAGAGATTATATGAGCCAGAGTAAACTTAAAGATTATCAGAAACAGTTATTCGAATATGATTATACCCTGAAAAAAATAGATAATATATTGATTTCTACCAGATTGCCTCAGGAAGAAAGAGAACATTATCAGATGAGCCGGGAAGCATGTCAGAAGGCAAAAAATAAAACTTCTCAGGAAATGGCTGAATATGCAAAACAGAACAGGCTGTCTCTTCTTATAGCACCTCTTTCAAAAGAAGAAAAGGAAGTATTAATTCAGTCTATGGAAAGAGGAGGAGGGGATTCCGGCGAACCTATCAGATTTGATGATGTCAGAGAGGACAGTTTTTATGTAGAAGAAAAAACTTTTATGCCTGAATCTACCGGTTATAAGACAAAAAAATTAAGTGAATATGTAATGAACGGATCCGCAGAGGTTGAAGATAATCCTGAGGAACTCGATAATGGAGTTATAGAGAATAATGATCTATTGTTTAAAGATCTAGATAATAATAATATAGAGAATGATAATCTAGAGGTTGAAAATTTAGACGATGATATAGAGGATATTAATCAGAGGGAAAATGATTTTGATTTTGACAATGAACAGGATCGTTCAGAAGAGCTGGAAAATGACGATCCTTCTTTATCCTTTAGCCCTGCAGTGGTAGATTTTATAAGATCGTTGAAAAACGAACTGGCCTTATTTTATGGAAAATAATACAATTTTTTATGAATAATCGTTGTTGATATTACTGTTTTCTGTATTAAACAGTATTATAGTGTATACCATAACATGCTATGGATAGTCCTCCCGTCATTCATTTCGCAGAGATTATGAAACTTTTTTGTCAGGTTAGAAAAACAGTGAAATATTATGAAAAAAATTGAGGCTGTAAGATGTTTTTTGTAAAGTTACCATACAATAAGGTTTCTATAGAGGTTTACATAAAGTTTATGACACAGTCGAAAAATTAAAAAATTTTTGAAAGGAATGTTTATATATTTTACGTGAAATGAGAAATAAAAAGAGTTTATATAACAGTTTTTTATACTTAATTACAGGTGTATTTTTTTGTTGTTTTTTGCTGCATCCATGTTATTCTCAGACCTCTGAGAATAAGTGGGCTGTCATTATTGCTATAAATAAATATAAAGATAAAAATTTATTGCCTCTTAAATATCCGGAACATGATGCATCAGAATTTAAAAAAATCCTTATGCAATATGACGCTATTCCTGACGATCATATAAAAACCATTACAGGTAAAGAAGCTACCAGAACAAATATCAAAAATCTTATATATGAATATCTTCCTTCAAAAGCTTCCTCTGAAGATGAAGTTTTTATTTTTTTCAGCGGATATGGTACATTTATTAAAGATGATAACAATGATGAGAAGAATGGCCTTGATGAATGTATAATTCCCTATGACGGAAAGATATCCAACCCGAATGGAAATTATATAAGAGATGATGATCTGTTAACCTGGCTTAAAGCTGTAAAATGCAGGAATATAGTTTTAATACTTGACTCTGAGAAATCTTCCGGAATGGAAGAGCTGACTTCCAGAGACGGTATTTTATTGATAACTTCTTCGAGTTACGGTGAGTTAATGAGAGAGGAAAAAGATCTCAAAGGAGGTACTTTTATGCATTTCTTTATAGAATCTGTAAAGAAGTGTGAGACTCCGGGATGTTCTGAAATTTCTCTTCTAGATGTCTTTGAAAATACAAAGAAAAAGGTTATGAATTATACAAAATCACGTAAATACAAACAGACTCCTGTTATAAAAGGTAAAATTTCAAAGAAGATTGTTTTCACACCTTTTTCAGGCGAAGCAAAAATCGCCGATAATCTCCTCTTTTCTTCTGACTGCAATGGTAACCAGGATATTTATATTTTGAACGGTAACGGAAAAGTAAATCTGACAGAAAAAAAAGGAATTAATTTATGCCCTGTCTGGTCTCCTGACGGTAAAAAAATAGCTTTTCTTTCTAACAGAACCGGGAATTTCGATGTTTTCGTTATGGAATGTAATGGAACAAATCAGATAAATCTTTCCGATAGCCCTGAGAATAATTCGTGTCCATCATGGTCACCCGATAGTTCCAGAATTACTTATATATCACGTGTGGATAAAGGGGAAAGTATTTTTATAATAAATACTGACGGCACAGGAAAAATTCAGATTACGAACGGCAAAGACTGGAAAGATACAAAACCTCTCTGGTCACCTGACGGAAGTAAAATAGCCTTTATGTCTACCAGAAGAGGGAAGAACGATATTTATACAATTAATCCTGATACTATGGAACTTGTTAAACTGACAGGTAATGATTTGAATATTTCAGATTTCCTGTGGTCACCAGATGGCAATTTTATAGCCTTTATTGCAAAAAATGATAAACAATCTGATTTATATATAATGAACAGTAATGGTACTATGGTGACAAATATTACGAATGATAATGGAACAGAATATGAGCTTTCATGGTCTCACGACAGCAGAAAAATAGCCTTCAGTACGACTGAATATACAGAAAATACAGCCAATATATGTGTAATAGATATTGAGACCGGCCAGAAAACTTCTATCACTTCGGATGGGATATGGAAAACCCATCTGTCCTGGTCTGATGATTCTACAAAAATACTTTTCTGTTCAGGAACAAAGGATCTCAGCGACATTTATGAAATAAAATCAGATGGTACAGAACTACTGAAACTGGTAGGGGGAAAGGGAAATAATCAGGAACCTTCCTGGAAACCGGTTAATGAAGAAAAATGAATATTTTTAGAAATCATCAAATGCCTGCGCATATGGCATGTTCACAAAAACTTTCCGGGAAATCACTGAACAATAGGTCCGGTAACATCAGAAATACTGTTTTAATGTCTTTATTTATAGCCCTTATATGTGTTTTTACCATGTCCGTAAGGATACCTACTTTTACGGGAGGATACATTAATCCCGGAGATATTGTAGTTATATTTGCAGGATTTCTCTTCGGAGGCACAGGAGGATTCGTAGCAGGTGCTCTTGGCTCTGTTATGGCAGATTTTCTCGGAGGTTATTTTATATTTATTCCCATCACTTTTATTGCCAAAGGAGGGGAAGGTTTTCTTGCAGGATATATAGGAAAAAATCTAAATAAAGACTGTACATTCATCTGGATAATAACAGGGGGATTTTTAGCTGCTCTCTGGATGGTAGCCATTTATTTTATTGGAGAAACTCTTTATCCTGCTATGGGTCTTGCGAAAGCTTTTTCCGCACTTATACCAAATTTGTTTCAGGCTTCTGTCGGACTTGCAGGTGCTATCATGTTACATAATCTTACAGGAAGATTTCTGAGAAAAAAACTATGAAAGCCACATTGATAAAAATTCTGGGGAAAATATTTATAAAATCCGATTATAACGGAGAATTTATTTCGGCTCTCAAGCACATCGTACCTCCCAAAAACAGGCGTTGGAACAGTGCTTTCCCCATAGGTTTTTACTACAGGCTTATGACTTCTATCCCTCTAGAGAAACTTTCCGATGAGGCTTATATTCTGAATAATATAAAAACTCTCTGTGACAGCGGTCTGTTAAAAAAGACATGGGAAGTGGATGAAATTTATTTTGAAACGGTAAGGGATCTGTGTCTGAAACATTTCCTCGAAGTCTATCTTCAGGAAGACGAGAATATTACAAGGATCATTGCTTCTGAAACATTGCCCTATGACATGGTGAATAATTCTCAGGAAAAACTCATCGAAGAAGCGGAACAATACAGACCGGGAGAAATCGTTCGTTTCCGGTGGGATTATGATACTGTAAGTTCTCCTGACAGCAGAAAAGACGAATTGAATTTTCAGTTTTACTTTTTAGAAGAAGACAGATGGGTTTTTGCCACGAATTTTTCCCGGGGCCCCAGAGAAGAGATAGCTCCCAATATATCTTCCACCACGGCCAGATTTGAAGTGAAATATCTGGATAAGATTTATATGTACACCTGGGAAGGATCTTTTTATTGCCCGAGAAACAGTATCTTTAAATTCAAAGGCTCTTTTTATCTTGTCCTTGATGAAAATGAAGTAGAAAACCTTGGCGATGATATTGAAGGCTGGTCAAAAGCCAGGCAGATTACAGAATACCAGAAGATACTTCTCAGGATTGACGAGATAAACAGAGACAGAAACACTATGGAAGGTCTAGTCAGAGCAAAACCTTTCGAAATAGTCGATATAGAGTCTACAGCAAAACCTTTCGCCCCTGATAAATCTTTTGAGATTATTGAATAGAATTTTTATGCTTCATTTATTGATTTTAATAAATCCTGTCCCATTTTATGGTCAGGTTCAATTTCAAGTCCTTTCCGGCATAATTCCATAGCTTTCTCTTTATTGCCACAGGTGAAATAATAAAGAGCAAGACCCAGATAGGACAGTGCCACATCCGGCTCAAGCTCTGTGGCTTTAGTAAAAGCCTTCAGCGCTTCGTCAAAGAGATTGAGACTGAGATATACAAAACCTGTATGCTGGTATACGTAAGGATATTTATCTTCTCCGCCAAGGGCAATACATTTCTCCAATTTTTCTTTTGCTTCTGTGAATTTATTCATAGATCTGTATACAAATCCCAGATCATAGAGAACATTTATATCTTCAGGGGCAAGTTTTTCCGCTTCTAGAAAAGTTGATAACCCTTCTTCAAATCTGAACTGATTTATATATTCTCCTCCGAGAGTGACAAGAGCTTTTACTTTTTCTTCATTATTTTTTGCCTTTACTACTTCATATTTATATCTCATTTCCAGATATTCAGGTAGATGTTTTATCTTTTTGTATCTTGTTTCTGCCGTAACTTCAATTGTCTTATCCTGATATATACAGGAAGGGTGGAGAGGCTGTTCATTGTCAAAATGAAACATGCCATAGGTGCGGCAGAAAAAAGGCCTCCCTTTATAGACGGTACATCCTTTATTCCAGTAAGGACAGTAGTCTCTGTCTTTGTTTTCTATAAAACTTTTAAATGTTTCTATACAGGGAGTGATATTATGTTCCTTTATAAAATAGTCGAGATAATCAAGGTCCAGCAGGGAAAGGGGAGGGTAGGCGAATTTTCTTGTACAGCATAATTCACATGTCCCGCATCCTGCACCATTATCAGTCATATATTCCATGTCAAAATCATCATATATTTTTCTCAGTCTCGTGAAAAATTCATTCATAAATGGCCTTCTTTCTGTTATGTGTCGTGACGTGTCACGGGAGAAGTTATAATATTTTTTTACTATTAGACTTTACTATATGAAATCCTTCATAATATTTATCGTTGGTTTCATAAAAATCCATAATTATAGTGTATTTCATAACTTATTAGAATTTAAGTTTGTCGTGACGCGTAACGCGTGACACGTGACGGGTTTAATCCCTGCGCATCACGCATTACGCTTTACGCATTACGAGGTCATTATTTATGGATAGTTATGAAACTAACTATAAAAGAACTTCTGGAGAAAGATAAGAAACTTAAAGAGAGACTGACAAAACTCTGGAAGTTTGCCCTTGGAAAGGATTTTATGAAATTGTTCAGTATCAGTCAAATACAATGCCCGGATACCGACAGGGGTAACTGAATCTTTTATAGGTAAAATAAATCAGGCCGGTTTTCTTGACTGGCCTGATTTATTTTAATGAAAAATCCTATTTATGGCTTTCCTGCAGCAGGACCTGTTACTTCAGGAGGTTTTTCCTGAGGAGGTTTCGAAGCCGTAGTGCCTGCTGTAGTTCCACCATCCGGTTCTGCTGTGGTTTCTGCATCGCCTTTTTTCTCAAAGTATCTCATGCCATGATAGCCGAGTGCTGCAAAATCACCTGCATAACCGACTGCATTTAATACTGTAGCCAGAGTGCCACCTGAAACCCATCCCATAACTATGCCTGTCATACCTATGAGATCTGTTGCTAGATGTACTGTATCTATTACTTTATCTGCAACTTCGGAATTTCTATTAGTGAAGGTTCTATATACTTTGACACCATCGATAACCGTTCCGACACTTCTTATAACAGGATGTAAAATATTGTCAACCATAGGAGCCAGAGTAGGTGGTGCTGAAAGTATGGGTTGCTCTTTTGCAAAAGCTACTGCAAGTTTAAAAGCAGAAGATTTATCTTCTTGAATAATATGTGAAAATTCTACCACCGGTGCCTTTATGGTTTTGGCCAGTACTTTCCCAATTGCGTCGCCGCCTTCTTTTATCTTCTGTCCTATTGTTGGAGCT
Source organism: Bacillota bacterium (assembly GCA_029555925.1). The sequence continues at coordinate 12,725 of JAKPQU010000487.1, read as the reverse complement.
TTGTTTTCTGCTGACAGTATTTCTGTCCCTCCCGATGAAATTACATATTTATCTCCAGGTTTAAGTTTACCTGCCATATTGGTAATTAAATTTTTTAAAGCATCTGATTCCAGGAGTTCCTTTACTGAGATTTCTCCATTAATATGCACACTGTCTGCAGGCTCGGCAGACGGTTTCTCTGAGGTATCTTTTTGCTTTAATGGACCTTTATCGTAATTATTATTTATATTTGTAATCTTCATAGAAATTAACCTCCTGATTGTAATCTCTTTCAGATTGTTTATATATCTTTATGTATTTCTGTCTGTAAATATTAAATTCTCTCACTCTGATTATATTATAAGGAAATATTTTTCTCAATATAATTATAAACAAATATGTTAACAAAATGTAAATTTAAAATCAAATTTTATATTGTTAAAGAAATTTCTTTAAATGAATTAAAAAAATTTGATTTTTTGTTTACCAATTGTTAACATTAATATTATTGACATAAGTAAAATATTCTTCTATATTAAAGTTTAATGGATGAATTATTCTTTCTGAGAGAGAGGATTTTGTATGAATATTAACAGTGTGGAAAGCAAAGTAATAACAACCGCTCAGCCGGCTGCTAAGACTTCTGTAAAAGAAGAAGTGTCTGATTCTTTTCAAAAAACTTCTGCTCCCGGTAAGCTGGATGCAGATTTAATGAAAGAACTTCAGAAAACTCTGTCAGGAACAAAAATTTCTGATGACGGAACTAAACTGGATAGACTCGAACGTCCTATGACAGAAGACGAAAAAGTTAGATTCCATGAGTATTTTCCGGTACTCGATGTGGATAAAGCTGTAGTCACAGATGAGGCAACCCCTCAATATAACTGTATTGCCTGGAGTGCTGGTATAACAGATCAATGGGTCTGGCCTCCTGAAATGTACCCTAACCTTTCAGAAGATGAAGCTTTTGACAAATTCTATGCTTCTCGTGGTTTCAAACGGGCAGAAAAGGGGGAACTGGCCAGATGGAGTAATGATCAGGGCATAACCCATGGAAGTATATCAGGACCTGGCCATGGCCCGAGATGGGAGAGTAAATGCGGACAGGAAGCAAGAATTCAGCATGGTTTTGATGAACTTCAGGGAGAAATTTACGGAAAACCTGATGTATTCTATACCAAAGTCAGTGAACCGGAAGTTATGCCAAACAGGTTGAAGGAATTGTCTTTAAATATAAAACTTGGCATTAAAACAAAAGCTCTTCAGGTAAATCCGGAAGTCAGGAAAAAATTCGATGGTCTCTATGCATCATGGCAGAATTTCCGTAAAGACCCGAGAATAGCTATGTCGGCCAACCCTGCTGATTACTGTAAAACAGAAGCATTTACAGAAATAACAAAAATGGGAGGAAGTGTTATTCCTCTTCTTATGGAGAAAATGAGCAACGGAGATATTTTCTGTCTTCAGGCAGTAGAGAAAATTGCAAAGTCAGGCAGAGGCCCTGAAAGAGTACTTGTACTTTCGAGAGATGAAGTGAGTACAAGTGAACAGAATAAAGCTTATAATGCTTTGATGAAATATTATAATAATTAGTAATTTAGATAAAAAAAGAGTCTGTCGAAACAGACTCTTTTTTTATTATTTTTTGACACAATTATCGGATATGTTGCTCATAAAGGATATATTCTATTTACAGTGAGGTATGTTCCATAATATTTACATGAAAAATTATATCTATAAAATAAATTTCAAAATAAATGTAAATAAATCCTATTATTGAAGGATTTTGTTTTTTCTAAAAAGAATTATAATTTCTTAATAAGAATCTATAAATATTCCCGTAGTAAAATAAAGAATCTGCGGGATGTTATAAAAATAACTCATATCAGAAGAGAATTATACAAAAGTTAAAAAACATTGGAGGTTATATGTCAAATATTTTTAAAACAAAAAACTTGAATATGATCCTGCAGGAATCAGAGGCACAGGAACATAAATTGAAAAGAGCTCTTGGTCCTGTAGATCTCATTGCTCTCGGTGTGGGAGCAATTATAGGAGCAGGTATATTTGCTACAATCGGCTCTGCTACAGCAGGCGGAGCAGCCCATCTGGGGGCAGGCCCGGCTATAATGATATCTTTTGTAATAACTGCCATATGCTGTGCCTTTACAGCGTTATGTTATGCAGAATTTGCCTCCCTTATTCCCATATCCGGCTCTGCTTACACCTATTCTTATGCTACCCTGGGAGAGGTCATTGCATGGATAATAGGATGGGATCTTATTATTGAATATGCAGTTGGTAATGTGGCTGTTGCTATTTCATGGAGTGATTATTTTGTCCAGCTTCTGGAAGGACTGGGCATTCATTTTCCTCTGTGGCTTGCAACCAATTACAGAGATGGCCTTGCAAATCCTGCCGTTCTTTCACAGGCTCCCCATATAGGTTCCATTCCTGTTATGTGCAATCTCCCTGCTTTTCTTGTAGTTATGTTTATAACTCTTGTTCTTGTGGTAGGTATTAAAGAATCTTCTGCAATGAATAATGTTTTTGTAGGTCTTAAATTGCTTATTCTGCTTTTCTTTATTATAGTAGGTATAAAATTTATACAGCCCGCAAACTGGCATCCTTTTATGCCGAACGGATGACAGGGTGTATTTACCGGTTCTGCTCTTATATTCTTTGCCTATATCGGTTTTGATGCAGTATCCACTACGGCAGAAGAAGCAAAAAATCCCAGCAAGGATCTTCCTATAGGTATGATGGGGTCTCTTATTATATGCACTGTTATTTATATATTGATAGCGCTTGTACTTACGGGAATGGTTCCCTATGCGCAGTTAGGCACAGGTGATCCTCTGGCAAAAGCTTTCAGCCTGATAGGTATGCACTGGGCGGCAGGCATAATATCTTTCGGTGCAGTTGTAGCTATGGCGGCAGTGCTGCTGGTTTTTCAGATGGGCCAGCCCAGAATATTTTTCTCTATGTCAAGAGACGGATTATTACCAAAATTTTTTGCAGGTGTTCATCCGAAATATCAGACGCCCTATGTTACTACAATACTTACAGGTGTCCTTGTAGCTCTTTTCTCCGCCTTTGCAAATATCAATGAAGTAGTGGAACTCTGTAATATAGGTACCCTTTTTGCCTTTGTACTTGTCTGTATCGGCGTTATTATTCTTCGTTATAAAGATCCTGAACGTCACAGACCTTTTAAATGTCCTCTTGTACCGCTCGTACCTCTCCTTGGAACTATTACCTGTATATATCTCATGATACAGTTGCCTCTGCTGACATGGATAAGATTTGTTTACTGGCTTTTACTGGGACTCCTTATTTATTTCCTGTACGGTATCAGAAACAGCAGTCTTAATGAAGAAAAACTCTCTTTTGGCATATCATTGAAGGAAAATTTGAAATTTCTCATACCTGTTTTAATATCAGTTATATTTGTTACATGGTACATAGGCTATTTCCTTGGCTCTTCCATGACTGCTTATGAAAGAATAGACAATCTTATTGCAGGACCGGACGGAAAGGAAAGAATAAAAAACTATATAAGTGCCGAATGCAAAGATCCTGAAAAATCTATAGAACTCTATATTGAATGTGTGAATAAGAATGGAGGGAAACCTCTGCATCTTCTCAAGAAACCAATACCCGGTCTCGATAAGGCAGAATTTCTTATGGAAGTCCCCGGAGAGGAGAAATGTTTAAAAATGATTATGCAGTTATCTCCTATGGGATGGAAGATTGTTCATATAAGTATGGAAGATAAGAAGTAATAATATAGTCGTGACGCGTAACGCGAGGAGAGAGATTATACGTAATGAGATGAGTATATATATTTTCGTTATGTGTGATGCGTGATGTGTAATGTATGGCTATGCCGGCACATTACGTATTGCAATTTTACATACTGACCTGAGCATAAGCATGGAATAAAAGTTTTTATCCCGTTACTGGTTACGCGTCACGCGTCATGAGAGCATATATGTATTATTTATGCTCACTTCAGCACATGGAACACATGGTGCTGAATTTAACAGGAATTTTCATTATGATAAAAAATCTACTTGTCTTTATAATTTTATTTATATGTTCGGGCTGTACTGAAAAAGTGGCAGAAAAAGGTGTATTCTATACGGCAGGGAACTGGGATATTCCTCCTGCCTATCATGGAAATCCCTGGGCACCCGGAGGAGTTGGCGTGGCAGGTCCCTTTGTTCATGAACCTTTATTTGTTTATATTCCGACTGAAAAAGAATATATTCCGCGCCTCGGAGAATCCTTTACAGAAGGTCATCTTACTCTTACCGTAAAATTAAAACATGGGGTTACATGGCATGACGGACAGAAATTTACTTCACGTGACGTAAAAACTACCTTTTATACAGGGTATTTGAAAAACTGGGAGGTATGGCGGAATCTTCAGGATATAGAATGCCCTGATGACACAACAGTAGTATTTAAATGGAACAGGGTTTCTCCTGTTAATAACATTCGTGTTCTTACGGAAACGATTACATCACCCCATCATATTTTCGGTCAATGGGCAGATTTAATTCCCGATTTGAGAGAAAAAGAGAAGCATATAGATAAAAAGGATGCAAAAGCACTCCTGGAATACAATAAAGAATCACAGAAAGTAAGAGAAATTCTTTATAAATACCATCCTTCTCTACCGGTAGGAACAGGGCCCTTTAAAATAGGTAAGGTTACGTCTTCCGATATATTACTTGACAGATATGAACAGTATTATGAAGTACAGAATGTGCATATAAAGAAAATCAGAATTATGAGATGGGGGAGTAATGAAGTTGTATGGTCATACCTTATGGCAGGGGAGGTGGATGCAGTTGCTCCTGCATGTCCCTATGATGTGGCACAGGAAATTTTAAAGAGAAATCCCGGAACTACTCTTATTACTCCCTACGACATGAGTGAATTCGGACTTATTTATAATTGCAGGAAATACCCTGTACAGGATTTAAATTTCCGTAAAGCCATAGCCCATATTATAAACAGGGATATGGTAAGACAGGTGGCCTACAGCTACGGAGAAACAGTTGATGATTACAGTTTCGGTATCCCGAAATCCTTCAGAAAAGAATGGCTCGGCGAGGATTTTTACAAGGATCTTACCAGATACGATTACAATCAGGGGAAAGCAGAAAAAATCCTTATCGAGTCCGGATATAAAAAAGATGGTAAAAGGAATATATGGTTAACGCCTGACGGGAAGGATATAAATCTGGAAATTGTTTCTCCTGCCGGTCTTAACGATCTGATTTTACTTGCAGAAGCTTCATCTTCACAGCTTACTAAATTCGGTATACCGGCTCAAATCAGGGTTATCCCTCTTGACCTTTACGCAACAATATTACAGGAAGGAAATTTTGATCTCGCAGCAGAAAACGGTGCCCAGCTTTCAAAATACGGACATCCGTCCATATCCTTAAATCGTTTTTATTATAAAGGATCTATTATAGAAACAGCTTCAGGACTTACACCGAAAATAAACTATAAGGGTAGAGAAATAGATACGGAAAAACTCGCGGAAGAACTGAATCAGGTAACGGATCCGAAAAGAAGAGATGAAATAGTCGGCACTCTGTCCTGTGCCACCAATGAGTATCTTCCTTTTCTTACATGTTATGAGAAAAGGATAATCATTTTTACTCTTGACGGTAAAAGGATAACAGGATGGCCGAAGGCAGATGATAAAATATGGGGAGCAGCGCCGGGCGGCGTGGAAAGTCTTTATTGTACTATGATGGTTAAGGGTATATTGAAGCCGGCAGGAGAACAGTGACCAGTGAACAGTGAACAGTGAACAGTAATCAGTGAACAGTAAACACTTATATAGTTATGTACAAAATCTAAAATAGATTATCGCTCACGACTCACGACTCTCTCACCGAGTTAACGCCTTAAGAGCCTTTTCTTTATTATATTTGAATTCTTTGTTGTTCGGGTCGAGCCTGAGGGCTTCATTATAACATAATATTGCTTCTTCATAATTTTTCTGTTTGAATAAAGCAAGACCTTTATAATTCCAGGCATCTTTACATTTAGCATCCAGTTCTATGGCTCTGTTATAACAGTAAATCGCATCATCGTATTTTTTCATCTGTGCAAGAGCTATACCTTTATTAATCCAGGTTTTCGTATAGGCAGGATTGATTTCCGTTGCCCTGTCGTACCATTTGACTGCTTCTTTGTATTCTGTAAGATAGTAATAGGAAAGACCTTTATTCAGACAGGCGAAGAAATATTTATCATCTATTTCCAGGGTTTTATCATAACAGACAATTGCCTCTCTGTATTTCCTTTGAAAATAAAGACTGTCTCCTTTATATCTCCAGGCATCGGCAGAATAGGGGTAAATTTCTATTGCCTTATTGTAACACTGTATGGCTTCTTCATATTTGCCCTTTTCAAACAGTTTATTACCTTCTTTTATCAATTCCTCCTGTGACTGGGATAGAGCAGGCACAATAGAAATAAATAGTATTGAAAACAGTACTATTGAAACATAAATCGTTGAATTATTCATATAAAGACCACTCACTATTCTTTACTTCTGTCATGAACATTCCATGTCATAGCCAGTAACACAATTGCCAGTAATGCAGAGACAATTAAAACTATAAAACCTCCTGTCCAGTTATAATACTGAACAACTTTCCCTATACCTGCTTCTGCAACAGTAGCCCCAAGATAACCAAATAATCCTGTAAATCCTGCTGCAGTGCCTGCTGCTTTTTTGGGAACAATATCTACTGCTGCAATACCTATAAGCATTACGGGGCCATAGATCAGAAATCCTATAGCGAATAAGGTAATGGAGTCTATGAAGAAACGACCGGGAGGATTGAGCCAGTAAAGAACCACTGCTCCTGTGACTATTATCATATAAATTACTGACATAGGAGCCCGTCTTCCGTGGAAGATCTTATCACTTGCCCAGCCTGAAAGTAACATGCCGGGAATACCTGCATATTCGAATATTAAAAACTGCCATCTTGCCAGTTCCGGTGTACAACCCTTGACATCTGTAAGATATATTGGGGACCAGTTTACAACACCGTAACGGACAACATAGACAAATACATTGGCCAGTGCCAGAATCCAGAGAAATTTATTGTTGAGTACAAAATTCATAAGTATTTCTTTTGAGGATAATTCCCTTTCCCTGTCGTCAATAGCAGTCTCAGGGTAATCGTCTTTATATTCTTCTATGGGAGGAAGCCCTACAGACTGGGGAGTATCACGTAAAAATATTATTATTCCTATGCCCAGAATAATTGCCAGCATACCCGGAGCATAGAAAATACTTTTCCAGGATATGAAAATCATAAGTGAAAGAGTTACAAGGGGCCGACTGTGCCTCCTCCGACATTATGGGCAAGATTCCATATGGCCATTTTGGTTCCCCTTTCCCTGTCAGAAAACCAGTGGGTAATGGTTCTCCCGCATGGAGGCCATCCCATGCCCTGAAACCATCCGTTTAAAAACCAGAAGGCCATCATAAGATACATAGAAGGGAGAAAACCGAAGATAAGATTTACAACCCCTGAAAGTATAAGGCCTGTAGCCATAAAATATCTCGGATTGGAACGGTCGGAAACATTTCCCATGACAAATTTACTTATTCCGTAAGCTATTGTCAGAGCCGAAGCTATAATACCTACGTCACCTGTGGTATAGTGCAGGTTATTGATTAAATACTGTTTTGCCATGGAGAAATTCTGGCGGACAAAATAATAACCGGCATAACCGATAAAGATGGTAATCATTATCTGAGTGCGGTAACGTTCGTATTCCCGCGGCACTTCATCCGGGGGAATCTTCTTACTGTGAGGTGCCGGTTTATATATATCTAAAATTTTATTTAACATAGACTATATTATAACAGTATTTTTAATAATTATCCAGATTTTTGCAAAAATTTTGAGTGGTGAATAAAATATTTCCACTCACTAAATTTAATTAAGTTCACACCAGCATGCTCTTCTTACGTTAAACTTATCGCCTCTTAGCATTGCAAGTTTACCGACACTTATCATATCATAATAAAAGAATATCTTTCCTTTTCCCTGCGTATGAATTGATTTATTGCCACCGTCATCGTCGGGATAGATGGAATTATTATTAAGTCCCACAAGATTTCCTGTTATATTTATATCTCCTTTACCTACTGTGAAATTGGCTCCTATTACCCTGCCTATATTATCCAGTGTTGGCTGGCTGTATTCGGGAGGTAAAGGATTGACTTTTTTCCACGTTTTACTGGTTTTGTCGTATTCATAGAGCTTTGCACTGTATGTAAATGGACTGGATGTCATATCACATTCTATATCAAGTTTGTAATTGCTGAAATCGTAATCAGTTCCGTTGTATTCTATTCCTACATTATTAACACTGTATTTTACACCATCCTGCGTTTTTACAGAAGCTATATTTATGGTTGTCGGAGCAGGGTTTACAGGAGGAGAAGGATTATAGCTGAATATTATTTTATCACTGCCGTCAGAATATTCCTTTCCCAGTTTATATTCCATTACATTTCCCTGTGTGGCCAGGGGAGAATCATTATTTAAAGGTATTAGCCATGTATCATCATCTGAATAGAGAACGCCTCTTACATCAATATTCGACTGGTTGTTTGTAGATAGAATTAGATCATCACCGGAGAGAGCTATTGCTTCATTGCTTTGCATGCCGTAAATATATCCCATTTTACCGCGTGATACAAGGGTTCCTTTCCCCTCTACTTCCGCTCCTATTGCTACATGAGAGTCGGAATAAATACTGTGCTCGTTTAAATGAAGGGTAAGTTTGGGACTTACATTTGTTTGCTCTATTAATGAATTCTGGTATATTTCATTGAGGCTTTTGGGAGGTTCTCCGTAAAGTACGGAAAACTGTTCGCCGCTTATGCAGAAAACATTGGGCTGCGGATTTTTATAGGAAGGATCTTCCGGATTATAGGCCAGGTATTTTAAAGGAATTTTGTAATCTTCCGGTGCCGGTTTACTTGTTTCATCTTTGCATACATAAATATCTTTTACAAGATTCAGGTCACAGAGTAACGTGTCTCCTTCTTGATTTACTTTAAGATCCAGTCCGAGTTCTCCGTTACACTGGCCTTCCTGAACAAACTTCGTGAGATCTCCGTTTGAATTCAGTTTTGCCAGGCCGAATACATATCCGCACGAGTTGATTACTTCCTCCGGAGGAGGTTTGTTACCCCAGTTGTTAGTTGCATCAAGAGTGAAGGAAACATCTCCTATTTCACTCATAGGCCCCAGATGGCTCCATGTGTTTTGCTGAGTTTCAGTTACAGTTTTTTCTTTCCATTCACCTGTGTTGGGATCCTGATATTGCTCCTGTCTTGAGGCAGTTAATTTCCAGTCCACACCTATCCAGTATTTTGTGGCTACAGCTCTGTCCCATCCAAGAACCTTGCCCTTCGAGTCTTTGAATTCATTTTCCCCGTGTGCTTCCATAACGGTAATCCAGTCCTGTGTTGATTTTGCTGTAAAATTAACAGTCCATCCATCTTCAGGCTTATAGGTTGTCTGTTTTAATTCTTCAACATCAGGAGGAAAGCCCGGTTCGTTGCACCCCTTTAATTTACTGAGCAGACCCGGTATATGTTGTTCTGGGGACAGACTTCCCCCTTTTGACTCAAAGCCTTTTACAGCGGCACTAATTAGGTTAAAATCCTGTCCCTGTTCATTTTTTATACCTTCTTTTATATAATATCTCGGTGTCACTATAAATGTTCCAGGTTCCACTTCCTTCGGTCCTGTATCTTTTGCATTTTTAAGGACATTGTCTATATCAATGTCTTCAAATTCTTCTCTGCCATCGGGGTTCATAGCTACAACTACATCTTTCTCCTGGGCCCTGTTCAATTTTATTGGACCTACTGCAGATGCCACTCCTCCCAGCATATCTACATTTCCGCTGCCCAGTTCTGATTTGATGCTGTAATAATTCGGATTATTTATATCTTCCGTATCTCCGTCCCAGTTTGAATGTATGTAACCGGGAGCAGTTGAATTATTGCCGAATATTTTTATGTCTCCCGCGCTTTCAAAATCTATCTGGCCATCTGAATTTATGGGATAGGGATATATGTCGTTTCTTATAAAAATAACCTTCACATATTTTATCGGGCCATCCCCATTTTCAGGCCCTGCTTTCCCGATACAGATCAGTTCGGCACTGTACGCAGGAATAGTTCCCGATAGTTTTGTTTCACCGATAATGCTTCTATTTACAGGATTTTGACCTTTAAGATTATTATATGAAAGATACTGGCTTCCTGTAAAATTTATATAGGCAGTGGCTCCTTTTAACCGAAGAGTAATATTTGCGTTTGGATCCGGGCTATCATCGGACGTTGAAGGAGTTTCATGGTTTGGATCCCACACGGCCCATGGCCGATCGGGAATATTCAGTCTGGTCATGGCATATTCTGCCGCAGCTTCTGCAGCTTTCAGGGCAATCATTTTCTGTTCTATATTTCCCATCATTTGAAGATGGTTGGTGCTTATAAAAACCATTGATACAGTAAGCATTGTCAGGAGAACTGTTAAAAGAAGTATACTTATAAGAACCATACCGTTATCTGAATTTTTCATGAATTTTCTCTCCTTTTTTATTTATTTTATAATAGTAACATATTTAATTTTTCGGTTCTACCGATGCCTGTAATTCAAAATAATCATTGCCTTTATTGTTTGCCGTTCCTGAAATGGAATAATTTGCCCCTTCCTGTTTTCTATCTGTAATGGCTTTTCTGTATACAAGTTTTATCTTTACAATAAACCCGTCTCTCGTAACATCAAAGGTGTCTACATTGGTAGCTATTTCTCTGTGTTCGGGAGAAGGGGAGGAAGGCACTGTAAGTAAAGATTCTATATTGCTTACCGGTACAGGCATTGCTCTTTCTCCATGGTCAATATATCTTCTGTAAAGTTTTTTGGGTATGTTTATGCCGTTGGGATCTGTATCTGTATCCTGTTCATGGACATAATATATTATATATCCATTCCAGATAGGTGTTCCAAATTTGTCTTTTTGATATTTGAATTCCCCGTCTTTTACCGGAGATTCAAAACATATATATTCATGCACAATATCCCCTGTACTTCTCTCATGACCTGAAATATCCATGACAAGTGATCTCTGGCTTGCTATAGACATTTCATGAACCATTCTTCTCAGGATTATTTCCCCGTTATTCTGCAAGTCAGTACGTTTTTCTCCTATATTCCATGCTTTAAGACCTGAGTCTAGAATTGTATAAATGGCAACCAGAATAAATGAAAAAATTACTATTACTATAGCCAGTTCAGCAATGGAAAAGCCCCCTTTTTTATGTGGACATCGCGGCATGAAGCGCGTATTTTGCGATAGTAATGCCCCTTTACTTGAAAACTGTATCATTAAAGATTTTTCCTGCCTTTGCTACTGATGTCTGGATACGAGACTTTCCAGAAAAATTTTTTTAGAACCAACTTTACCTTCCAGCCAGTATACTTCAATACTAACTTTTTTTATATTATCAGCGTAGTCTGTTAAAGCATATATATAATTGAAATCTCCTGTACCTTTTATTGTAACAGTTCCTTCTGCTTCTACAGAAACACCGCCGGGATCCCATATAGGATAATTTTCTGCCGGATTAACATTGCTCCCGTTGAACTTTATTACCTTGCTATTGGAAATAACAGCACTCAATTTATCACCTTTTATTTTTCCTTCGGGTGTTAATATTTTCATCATATTATGAGATTCCGAAATTTTTCTGTCAGCAAGGTTTAATGCTGTAGTCCTTATACGGCCTTTTTCTATGGCATTAAGACCGTAGACAAATACACCGCACATCATTACAAGTAACACACCTGCCAGGCCTGTACCGAGTAAGATTTCAATAAGAGTAAACCCTTTCTTCATCAGGAATAGATAGTTCCTTTCATATTTAAGAAAATTTAGAGACTGTAAAAAAATAACCCTGGCAAATTGTTAGAACAGTTATTATCTTCGCGTCACGCGTTACGCGTCACGATATAGACTGTAAATATGATGAGGTTATTTTTTCGACAACCCCTTATATCCTTTAATCTTTCTATTCAATTTATAAAGAATATTTGTATCTTCACGAAAACTTATATAAAGATTATAACAGTTTTTTGTACTTACTTCAAGTAAAAAAAATTTTTGCATTATAAAACAATTATGGTAAGCTATTAAATAATTGAATTTTATGCTATATTATTTATAGTGTATTTCATAACCTGATAAAATTTAAGTGAGCAGGTGATTATAGTGTATTTCATAACTTATTAGTATTTAAGTCGTCGTGACGCGTAACGCGTGACGCGTGACGGGTTTAATCCCTGTGCATCACGCATTACACTTTACGCATTACGAGGTCATTATTTATGGATAGTTATGAAACTAACTATAACTCCTGTTTTACTCACTGCTCACATCAATACATAATAACAACATACAGTATGTAACGTATAAACTTACTGAGGTAAGCATAAATAATACATATATGCTCCCGTGACCCGTAACGTGCAATGTCATTAAGTTAAGAAAAAAGATTTTATAAATTAATATTACCCTTATGGAATAACGTCTTATTTCCCTCCCTTGAGGGAGGGATTAAGGGAGGGTGTCTTTTAAGTTCATAATAACGTAATTATAACAGGAAAAAA